>CAKZLS010000340.1 GCA_937127205.1 uncultured Rhodospirillales bacterium | reverse complement strand
TGCCAGGCCGCCGCCGAGCGAACCGGTCGGAATTCATAGGTCATGTGGTCGACGCCGAAGGCCGAGCAAAGATACGCACGCGATCTGTCGATCGGGTGCAGGAAAACGCCATGATCTTATTATAGCACAGCACCGAGCCTGAGAACCGGTTGAGCCTGACCTCTCGGTCGTGACTCCCTCTATCAATCAATATCTTCTCTATCATCAAGGTCTGATTGGCGTAATGCTTCTAACGGGAAGCCTGAGTACGAAGGCAGTCCTCGCCGGCGCAACGTTGGGAAACCAGACGCCATGGTGGCGCCCCGCCATTCCGTACCCTATTCTCCATGAATAGAAACAAGCCAGTTAGGGATGGTTTCGCCCATGTTCATCAACTTTTTTCTCGAACTCAAGCAGGCGCGGGTGCCGGTATCGTTGCGGGAATATCTCACGCTGATGGAGGCCATGGACGCCGGGGTGGCCGAGTACAGCGTCAACGATTTCTACTATCTAAGCCGCTCGTGCCTGGTGAAGGACGAAACCAACCTGGACAAGTTCGACCGGGTGTTCGGCTCGGTGTTCAAGGGTCTGGAGCCGCCGGACGACGACGGCGAGACGGTGGAGATCCCCGAGGAATGGCTGCGCCGCCTCGCCGACCGTGTGCTCACCGAAGAGGAGAAGGCCCAGGTGGAGGCCATGGGCGGCTGGTACAAGCTGATGGAGACGCTGAAGGAGCGGCTCAACGAACAGAAGGGCCGCCATCAGGGCGGCAGCAAGTGGATCGGCACCGGCGGGACCTCGCCTTACGGGGCTGGCGGCTACAACCCGGAAGGCGTGCGCATCGGCCAGGACCGGAACCGCAACAACCGCGCCGTCAAGGTCTGGGACAAGCGCGAGTTCAAGAACCTGGACTCGTCGTTGCAGCTGGGCACCCGCAACATCAAAGTGGCGTTGCGGCGGCTGCGCCGGTTCGCTCGCCAGGGCGCGGCCACCGAGCTCGACCTCGACCATACCATCCGGGCCACCGCCAAGAAGGGGTACCTGGATCTCCACATGGTGCCGGAACGCCACAACGCCGTGAAGGTGTTGTTGTTCCTGGACGTCGGCGGCTCCATGGACCCGCATATCCGCACGTGCGAGGAGCTGTTCTCGGCAGCGCGGGGCGAGTTCAAGCACCTGGAGCACTTCTATTTCCACAATTGCGTCTACGAAAAGCTGTGGCGCGACAACAAGCGCCGCCGCGACGACGCCACGCCCACCTGGGACGTGCTGCACACCTATCCCCACGACTACAAACTCATCTTCGTCGGCGACGCCTCCATGAGCCCCTACGAGATGATCTATCCCGGCGGCGCCGTGGAGCACTGGAACGAGGAGACGGGATCGCTGTGGATGGAGCGGGTGCTCAACATCTACAGCCACGCGGTGTGGCTGAACCCGGTGCCCGAGGAGTGGTGGGAGCACACCATGTCCACGCGGATGATCAAGCAGCTCATGGGCGGTCGCATGTTCCCGCTCACGCCCGACGGCCTCGACCGAGCCATGCGCACGCTCAGCCGGTGAACAACGGGAGCAAGACGGCTCGCTTGAAACCCGGGGTGAATATGAAGTAGACTAGTTGATAGACTAGTCTGCGAGGTTTGAGCTTATGCGCGAAGTCGGCTCCTACGAAGCCAAAACCCATCTTCCAGAGTTACTGAAGGAAGTGGAGAACGGGGAAACCATCGTTATCACCCGGCGCGGCGCGCCCATCGCGCGGCTGACTCCTCTCGATGACATCAACCGTTCCGAAACAAAGGCGGTCATCGAGCGCATAAAAGAGGCGCGGGCGCAGCGCTCCTTGGTATCCGTGGACGAAATCCTGTCTGCACGCGACGAGGGCCGTCGATCCTGATGCCGTTCGTTGTTGATGCGTCGGTAACGGCGGCGTGGTGCTTTGCTGACGAGAGCAGCGGCGCGGCCGACGCGGCACTGGACCGGCTGACCGACAACGAGGCGGTCGTTCCTGCGCTCTGGTGGTTCGAAATTCGCAACATCCTCGTTGTTAACGAACGGCGCGGCCGGATCGATCAACCGGATACGGTTTCCTTTCTTGCCCACCTCGCGCGCCTGCCGGTGCATATTGACCGCGAGCCCGATGGCGAGGTTGTCCTCGCAATGGCCCGCAAGCATCGCCTCACCGCCTATGACGCCGCTTATCTCGAGTTGGCTCGGCGTCTCGGCGGGCCATTGGGTACTCTCGACAAAGCGCTTGCCGCGGCTGCCCGCGCCGAAGATGTGTCCTTGATCGGCGATCCGGGCTCATGACCAACCATGGGACGGGATGATATCCATTCACTTGTCCGACGGCTTTGTGGGTTCGATCACGTCGATCCGTACGCGCGCCGTGCCGGGCTTGATCATGCGGAGTTTGCGGGCCGCGGCGCGGGATAGGTCAATGATCCTGTTGTCCACGTAAGGGCCACGATCGTTGATCGTGACCTCGACCTTTTTGCCGTTTTCGAGATTGGTCACCATGACCCGGGTTCCGAGCGGCAGGGTGCGGCTCGCCGCGGTCATGGCGTTCTGATTATAGCGCGCACCGGTGGCGGTTTTTCGGCCTTGGAAACCCGGTCCGTACCAGGACGCGATGCCGGTTTCGCTCCCGTCGCCGAACGCATAAACGAGGCCGAAAACCAAGGCCGCGATTGCCGCAAAACCCAGTGCCGCCACCACGAAGGTGCTGCGATTTTTCAGGTTCATGGCCGGGCTCCATCGAGCATGCGTGCGAGCGCCGGCCAGTCGGTAACCACCGGGTTGCCCCCGCCGCCGCCATCCATCGAGCGAGGCAACGGGTCGGTCTCGAACCACAGGAACGGAGAGCCCGCCGCGGCGGCCATCTGGCGATCGAACGCCGTGTCGCCCACCATGGCGATTTCCGACGCGGGAAGGGCGAATTCGCCGGCGATCATCAAGAGTATGTCGGCAGCGGGTTTCGGTCGCGAGACGTCGGCGTTGGTGACGATGACACGAAACACCGATGCCAGGCCTTCGCGCGACAGGATACCGTCGACGAAGGTCCGCCGCGCGGTTGTGGCGATGGCCAGCGGATAACGGGCGGACAGAGCCACAAGCGCCTCACCGGCGCCAGGCATCAGCGGGACGTCCGGTGCCCGCTCCAACCACAACGTATCCTTATGCGTCCTCAACGCGCCGTGGGCTTCGCTGAGGATCTCTGCGCCCTCGAACATGCCCGGCCCGGCGCGGCCGCTGAACAGGTTTCGCCGGATCGCCTCGTGGTGCCGTTCGGCCTGCAAACCGAAGACGCTTTCAAGCGCATCCCGCCAGCAAGCCCAGTGAACCGGCATGGAGTCGACGACAACCCCGTCGAAGTCGAAGGCGATGGCGCGAACGCCAGCACGCATCGCGGCCATCCATGCATCTCTTTTCTGCGAATGTCAGCCCTGAACGTCGGCGGCGATCTTCATGCTGACGATCTTGTCCGGGTCGGAGACGGCGCCGTTGTCGTAGCGGTCGCCTTTCTTGATCATGTCGACATACTCCATGCCATCGATCACCCGGCCCCAGACGGTGTACTGCCCTTGCAGATTGGAAGCAGGTGCGAACATGATGAAGAACTGGGAGTCGCCGCTGTCCGGCGATTGGGATCGCGCCATGCCGACGGTGCCGCGCACGAACGGCTTGTTGGAGAATTCGGCAGGGATCTTGGTGCCCGATCCGCCGGTCCCGTTGCCCTTGGGATCACCCGTCTGCGCCATGAAGCCGTCGATCACGCGATGGAACACCAGGCCGTCGTAGAACCCTTCGCGCACCAGTTCCTTGATCCGCGCCACGTGCTTGGGCGCCAGTTCCGGCCGCATCTCGATAACCACGCGGCCATCCTTGAGGTCCATGTAAAGAGTGTTTTCCGGGTCCGCGGCCAAAGCTGAACCTCCTCCGAGCAAGAGTGTAAAAATAATAGCGATCAAGGGAATTCGAAAGCGCATCGTTTGTTCCTTAGGGTCTTTGATAAGTGCGAAAAGGAGCGACGGCGAACCGCGACGATCGGCGATCCCGAGGTCGGGCCGCCACCCTACACCAACCGGCGCCATGGTGAGAACCCGTTGCGTGGTCCCCACCATATCATTGGCAGTATCGTTGCCCGATCATTGCCCGATGCTCTCCAATCCGTCCCAGGCGGCGCCGTGCAGCGCTACCTTGGGGTCGAGGATCACGTGTACGGGGATACGCGAAATCCAGCCGCGGAACCGGCCCTTGGCGCGAACCGCCTCGAGAAAGTCCGGTTTTTCCAGCCGGGTCAGAATGCGCGGCGGAATGCCACCGCCCAGATACAGGCCGCCGGTGGCGAACACCCGGAGCGCCATGTTGCCGACCACACCGCCGAGAATGCGCACGAACATGTCCAGGGTGGCGATGCAGATTTCGGCTTTGAGCTCCAGGCCCGCGTTCATGATGATCGGCGTCTGATCCTTGGCCGCCGCCAGCTCCTCGCGAAGCCAGTCGGGCTCGTCGTAGCGGCGTTGACTTCTCAGGTAGTCGTACAGATTGGGGATGGCGCTGCCGGAGCAGACCCGCTCGTAGCTGACGTGACCGAACTGGGGTTCGAGATAGGCCAGCAGCTTGACCTGCTCGTGGGTCATCGGTCCGAACGAGGCGTGACCGCCCTCGGTGGGGCAGGCCAAATAGCGCTGGCCGGTCCACACCATGAACGCTTCGCCCAGCCCGGTGCCGGGCGCGATGACGCCGATGGTGCCGGTGGGATCGCGGTGTCCGTCGTTGAGCGTGTGGATCTCGTCGGCGCGTTGGTGCGGCACGGCAGTGGCGATGGCCTGAAGGTCGTTCAGGATATTCACCCTGGGAAAATCGAAGGTGTGTCTGATGGTCTCGGCGCGGATGGTCCACGGCAGATTGGTGATGTGGGCCTCGCCGTTCACCACCGGTCCGCACACCCCGAAGCTCGCCGCCCCCACTTCGACGTCGGAGCCCTCGAGAAACTCGGCGACGATCGCTTCTAGGGAGTCGTACTTACCGCTGGGGAACCGTTGCTCGCGGACCGGGTCTTCCACACCCCGGTCCGTGGAAATCAGCGCCAGTACGGTTTTCGTGCCACCAACGTCGCCCGCGAGTATCATGATTTTTGTTCCGAATGTTGCATGGTTCTAGGAGCCCCCCGGAAAGCTTTATTCCCGCGACTATATTGACACCGGACCGGTTGATCCACCATTGCATGCCGGATGGCGCTACCCCGGACCACCAGAAAGATCCCCAGAGAGATATTATGATCGGCGAATTGTTCTCCGTTGTCGCGCCGGTGTTCATCTGCGCCGGTATCGGGTTCGCCTGGGAGAAGTTCGGGCGGGGCTACGACGTCGACCTGGTGACCAACCTGGTCACCACCGTCGGCGCGCCGTGCCTGGTGTTCCACACCCTGGCCAATCTCGAGGTCGACCGCGAGGCGTTCGCCACCATCGTCGGCGCGGCGGTGGCCGCGCTCGCGGTATTCGCCGCCCTCGGCGCGCTGATCCTGCGGCTGGCGCGGTTGCCGCAGCGGTCGTATCTGCCGGCTTTGATGTTCCCCAACGTGGGCAACGTGGGCGTGCCGATCAATTACTTGGCCTTCGGCGATCTCGGGCTGGCGTTGGCCATCGGTGTGTTCACCGTCTATGTGGTGGGGCAGTTCACCGTGGGCGTCGCCATCGCGTCGGGCACCGTCTCACTGAAGGCGTTGGCCCGTCTGCCGTTGCTCTACGCCCTCGCGGCGGCGTTGGTTTTCATGGTCAGCGGCACGGTCCCGCCTGAGTGGATTAACGCCACCAC
Source organism: uncultured Rhodospirillales bacterium (assembly GCA_937127205.1). GTDB lineage: Bacteria > Pseudomonadota > Alphaproteobacteria > Rhodospirillales > Defluviicoccaceae > CAKZLS01. Next base: position 1,120 of record CAKZLS010000340.1, on the reverse strand, counting down.
CGACCTGCTCGGCGGCCTGACGATTCCTTTGATGCTGATCACACTGGGCATCTCGCTGGCGCGGCTCAAGGTCGCGAGCGTGCCGCGCAGCGTTGCGTTGTCGGTGTTGCGCCTGGTCATGGGGTTCGCGGTGGGCGTCGCCCTGGCCTGGGCGCTGGGGCTGGAGGGCGCGGTGCGGGGCGTCTTCATCATCGAGATGGCCATGCCGGTGGCGGTGTTCAACTACCTGTTCGCCCAGCGCTACAAGACCGCGCCGGAGGAGGTGGCGGGGATGGTGGTGATGTCGACGGCGCTCACCTTCGCGACCCTCCCGCTGCTGCTCTGGTTCGCGTTGTAATCTGCGATGCCTGACCAACCCAAACCGCCGCAAGCGCCGCCCCCGACGGCGTTCTCCGGCGCCCTGCTGGCTTTCAGCGCCTTTCTCTGCTGGGGCCTGTTTCCGCTCTATTTCAAGCAGGTGGCCGAGGTCCCGGCGGTGGAGATGCTGGCCAACCGGGTGATCTGGTCGCTGCTGTTCGTGGCCGGCCTGCTCACGGTGATCCGCGGCTGGCCGGCGGCCCTGGCGGTATTCACCAACCGGCGGCTGCTGGCGATCCTGACCCTTTCGGCCGTGGTGATCTCGGTAAACTGGGGCGTGTTCATCTGGGCCATCGCCAACGACCGGGTGCTGGAGTCCAGTCTCGGCTACTACATCAATCCGCTGGTCAGCGTGGTCCTCGGCGTGGCGGTGTTGCGCGAACGGTTGCGCCCGGTGCAGTGGGCGGCGGTGGGGCTCGCTGCCGCCGGGGTCGCCTACCAGGTGGTGGGTCTGGGCGTCTTTCCCTGGGTAGCGCTGACCCTGGCCTTCTCGTTCGGCTTCTACGGTCTGATCCGTAAGGTGGCGGCGGTGGACGCGTTCAGCGGTCTGTTCATCGAAACGCTGATCCTAAGCCCGCTGGCGTTGGCTTATCTAGGGTGGCTGGCCCCCACCGGCCAAGCGATGTTCGGCCACGGCGACTGGCACCTGGATGTCTGGATCGCCGCGTCCGGTGTGATCACCGCACTGCCGCTGATCCTGTTCGTCGCCGGCGCCAAGCGCATCCGGTTGTCGACGCTCGGCCTGCTGCAATACGTGGTCCCA
>CAKZLS010000339.1 GCA_937127205.1 uncultured Rhodospirillales bacterium | reverse complement strand
TGCCCATCGAGCCGATGAAGGTGAAGAAGGCGGCGACGGGTCCGACGAGGGTCTGCAGCAGCAGTTCCCAGACAGTTGGATCGCCGCCGCCGGAACCGGCGAACAGCGCCTGGAAAAACGTTTGAGGAACGAATGCGGCGATGATGCCGGCGACCGTGAAGCCAATGGTGACGTCTTTCCACACCATCATCCATTCCATGACGTAGCGGGACGCGACCATGCGCCATCCGGCGCGGCTGCGGATCAACTGTTTCCAGTCGGGAATGTCCCCATCCTGGCTGCCCTCCTCCTGCTCGCGCGCGCGTCGGCGCGCCTTTTCGACCAGGCGGTTCGGATAGGTCAGCCTTACGGCAAGCCACATCAACAAGATCAGCACAACGCCACCGACATACTCGCCGATCACGAACTGCCAGCTCAGGAAGACCGCGATGACGATCCCCAGCTCGACGACGAGGTTTGTCGACGCTAGGAGGAAGGCGAGAGATGGAACGAGGCCGGCGCCCTTGGTGAACAAGGACCGCGTGGTCGCGAGGGCCGCGAACGAACACGAACTGGAAAGAAAGCCGAAGAAGCTTCCGAGAAAAACGCTCCTAGCGCCGGCTTCACCCATGCTTTTCTTCATTCTTTCCCGGGTCACGAAAACCTGGATCATGCTGGAAATAAGATAGCCCAGCCCGAAAGCCCACAACGCCATCCAGAACAGGCCGACTGTCGTCATGGCCGCCGTATGCCAATTTTGCAAAATATCCTGCACCATTTGTCCCCCTCGTACCCGATGTCTGCGCCACTCTTTTCATAGTTCCAACGCCCAAGCTTGCCGCTCGGTTCCCCTGTCGGTTCGGGCGAGCGTTCGAAACGTTGGGGTATGGCGCGCGATGATGGGGATAGCGCTTCAACGAGGTTACTCAGAGGCGGAGATGAACAACATGTCGGGCGTTGGCAAGGGAAGCGGACGCCAGCGCGGAAGACCTGCCGCGGGGGCGCGGCGGCGACCAGCCGCGCCGGTTGATTTCTTCGGCGCCATTATGTCTAGAGCCGGTGTTTACGCCGGCCCTGTCGCGGCTCAGAAGTACTCCGAGCGCATGACTTCCACGGTCGAGGTAAAAATGACGCCGTGGTGCTTTTTGAACACTTCGCCCACCTGTTCGAAGATCCGCTCGGCCATGTCGTCGGAAACGACGGCCACGACCACCACTTGCCGGGTGGCGTCGGATAGCTGCCCCAAGTCCCAGTCGCCGTGGTGCCCCTTGCCCGAGATGGCCCGAAGGACGGTGTAGCCCGAGCATCCCAGATCATCGAGTATTCTGATAATTCGCTCCATCAATGGTGCGACGATGACGATCTCGACCTTCTTTTTGGTGTAAATCTGCATGGGTTTCCTTCCGCCCGGTCAAGGTGCGATGAGCGCTTTGGCCACCGTGTAGTATAGGGGAATTCCGACGAGGACGTTGAATGGGAACGTGACCGCCAGAGAGAGGGTCAGGTAAATGGCGGCGTTGGCATCGGGGAGCGCGATGCGCATGGCCGCCGGCACAGCGATGTAGGACGCGCTGGCCGCGAGTACCGTCAGCAGCAATGCACCGCCGAGGCTCAACCCGATGATCAATGATGCCGCCAGACCGAGAGCAGCGCCGATCAGCGGCATGTAGAGACCGAACAAAATCACCTTGGGACCGAGGCCC
>CAKZLS010000338.1 GCA_937127205.1 uncultured Rhodospirillales bacterium | reverse complement strand
ACGATGGCTCGAAATCCTCGATTTCCTGTTCGCGGGTCTGTTCTTCTTGTTCCTTCTGACCCTCATCGATAATCGCATCGGCTTCGGCCGCCAGAACCGGTGCCGATAAACCGCCGACGCCCAGCACCAAGACCATCGCCAGAACCGACACCCCACTTCTCGAGATTTCGCTTAAGGCCTTGCTAGATTGCGGTTTCTGCTTGATTTCTCCCACCAAGCGCACTTCATTCTTCATTGCAGACTCCGTCTGTGTGAATGGTTCCAATTTTTCACGGGAGGGTCCGGGGTTCCGCCAAGAAGCCGGGCCTTCCCACTGTTCATTTCGCTGTCAATTTCCCCTGCCAGGGTCTCCTTCATACCGCGCTGCAAAGAGATGCAAGCGTGCTTCGTTTTAGTCACACTAACTGAGAATGCGAATTATTCTCAATATTATTATACCCCCACTTTCTTTGCGTTAATGGAAACCGCGCTCGGCACTCTCCTTGCGAAAGTGTGGCACGCGCCGATATCCGGCATTCGAGAAGCAATATTCACCCGCGACGGCTCCTAAGAGCAGCAAACCAACACTTCTGGCATCACCACTTCGGAGATCCGCGCCCTTGAAACACCCCGTCATCAGGCTGGGAGACACAGTCGACGGCAGGTATCCTGGCTCACGGGTCGTCGCGTTCGCCCGGCCTTCCCGGTTTCCCAGTGGCCATCGGTGGGCAACGCTATCCGCTCACAGTTGCGGGGGCAGCCACGGTTGGGGATTCCCGAATTGGGTCCATCCCTCCGTGTTCCCTGTTAGTCCCCGGGCTCTATCGCCCTCAAGGGGGAACCGTCGATTTGACTATTAGGTTCGGGCGCGAAACGAGGTCAAGCGGCCCTTGGGAGATCAGTGATCGTGCTCATGATGAGCGTCGGGATAGTGCGGGTGGGCATGGCGCAGCCGCGCATGGGAATGACCGTGACTATGCGGCTCACCGACGGGGTCCGAAGGGCCGTGGGCATGCTGGTGATGGGCGTCATGATGGTGGTTGTGGGTGTGTTCCATCGCCGCGTGCAGGTGAACATGATCATGATGTTCAGTCAGGTGCAGCCACACGCCGAACGCCATCAGCGCGCCCGCGACAACGAGTTGAACGGTGACCGCCTCTCCAAATCCGACCAGTGCAATGGCCGCACCGATAAACGGCGCGGTCGAAAAATATGCGCCGGTTCTCGCCGTTCCAACATGGCGGAGCGCAAGCACAAAGAGAACCAGGCTGAATCCGTACCCAAACAAACCCACCGTTCCGGCCGCAAGAACGATGTCCGCGTCGGGAACAGCCTCGCCTCGAATTAGGGCCAGCGTGAAGTTGATTCCCCCTGCCACCAGCCCCTTGATCATGGCGACCTGCAACGGATCGCTGAGCGAGACCCTGCGGGTCAAATTGTTGTCCAAGGCCCAGGCGAGACAGGCGCCCGCAATGGCGAGGGGCCCGAGGAGGCCGGCGACAGATGCTTCCCCCTGCCAAGAAAGAACATTGCCGCCCGCAGCAATCGCGGCCATGCCGAACGCGATTCGGCGGTCAAAATTCTCACGGAACACAAACCACGCCAAAAGAACTGTGAACACCCCTTCGAGATTGAGCAACAACGACGCGGTCGAGGCGTCGGTTCGCGTCAGGCCGACCATAAGCAACACAGGCCCCGTCACGCCGCCGGCGAGAATGGCACCGGCAAGCCAGAACCATCCCGATCCGGTCACTCGGACTTCTTGGCCTCGTTTGCCGCCGGCAAACCGCCGGACACCGCGGACGACAATCAACCCAACGCCAGATCCGAGATAAAGAAGACCCGCCAGCATCCAGGGATCCATGCTCCCGAGCAAGGCCTTGGCAAAAGGTGTGCTTGCCCCGAACAGGACCGCTGAGGCGAGCGCAAGTATGGCGCCGTGGCGCGGCAATTTTTGCTGAAAAGGGCGATGGTTATCCATCTCGGTCTCGCTGCTCGGCCTCGCGGTTAGGTCCCTCAACTATGACCGCTGCTCATCCCAGGATCAAAATCTTTGCGCTCGTCACGGACCAGCTTCCTCCACGATACTCCGCGCACCGCCACAATCGTGCCTTGATGCTGTTCCGCGCGACCGCCGGAGGATCTTAGCTCATTCACTATGGTTTCTAATGCCGGTCAGCCTGTCACTTGTTTCGGCTAGTGGGAGCGTTTAACAACTTCCTCCGTAAAGCCTCTTGCCACATTCTCGCTATAATCTTTACGCGAATTCGAATATACTCTCTTGGGTTCGGTGATAAGGGAACAACGGTTACTGTCTCGACACGAGAGCGGATTTTTGCGATCGACCGCTAGATTGTGGGGGGCGAAAGTCTTCCACTGTTCCTTTTCCGGCACAAGGCAGCGCATCGGTTGGACTGGGCGCGACGGCGCCCTCGGGGCCTTTAGCCGGAGAGCGAGGAGCTATAATTTGGCCACAAACCGGGCGCCAACTCTTATGCAGACTGACAGTGAGCCAAGATCGTACGATGTGCCCAATCACCCTCTTGCAGAGGATTGAAACCAGGTGCCCGAAATAATTGCCCTCGTCGACGATGATCGACATATCTTGACTTCGGTATCCATGGCTTTGGAAGCTGAAGGTTACGATGTTCATACTTATACGGATGGGACCGAAGCCCTCTCCGGTCTGTCCAGGCAGCCTGTGGATCTGGCAGTTCTCGACATAAAGATGCCGCGAATGGACGGCATGGAACTTCTGCATCGTCTCCGCCAACAAACCATGTTGCCTGTCATATTTCTGACTTCCAAGGATGAAGAAGTTGATGAGGTCCTCGGCTTTCGCATGGGGGCCGATGACTATATTACCAAGCCTTTCTCGCAGCAGTTGCTGATTGAGCGCATTCGCGCCGTTTTGCGGCGGCGGGGCGCCCCGCCAGAGGCGCTCGGCGAAACCGGCATGGTGCGCCGAGGGGATCTGCTTCTGGATCAAGGACGGCATTTGTGTACTTGGCGGGGGACCTCCGTCAATCTTACCGTAACGGAGTTTTTGCTGGTGGAAACGCTAGCGCGGCGCCCGGGTCACGTGAAAAGCCGCGATCAACTCATTGATGCCGCATACGGCGAAAATATATACGTTGACGATCGGACGATAGACAGTCACATAAAGCGACTACGCAAGAAATTCAAAGACGTGGATAACGACTTCGCGCAAATTGAGACGCTTTACGGGGTTGGATACCGTTATCGCGCCATCTGATTAGTTGAGAAATGGCCCTAGACACGGGAAAACCGGGCCAGAAACGAGCTATATCACCCATTACCCGGCGAATTCTCGCCGTTAATGTTTTAGCGCTCGTTGTGCTGGTTGCCGGCATGCTGTATCTGGACGAATATCGACAGGGATTGATCGCCGCGGAATTGGCGGCGCTGCAGACTCAGGCAGACCTTTTCGCGGCGGCGCTCGGCGAAGGCGCTGCCACCACTGACCCCACAGGCGGCGACATTCTGGCCGCGCGTATAGCCCAGCAGATGGTCCGACGGGTGGTGGAAACCCCGGCAACGCGGGCGCGCCTTTTCAATAACGATGGTGAATTGGTGGCTGACAGCCAACTGCTGGCTGGTCCCGGCGGACGGGTCGAAATCGAGGAACTTCCCCCTCCTACGGAAGTACAGCAAAAACCCGTCACGACGCTCCTGTCGATATACGACAAAGTAGCCAAACGTTTGTCCACGACCGAGTCGCTGCCTGCCTACGAAGAGAAAGAGCGGCAGTCGGCCGGCGATTATGCGGAGGTTATCGAAGCCTTGGCTGGCGAAACGGCGGAAATGGTTCGCATGATGCCGACCGGCGGGGAAGTGCTCAGCGTCGCCGTACCGGTTCAGCACTACAAACAGGTGCTCGCCGCGCTGATGTTGACTCGGGATTCGCGTGAAATCGATGCCGCCGTGCTGCAAGTAAGGCTCGATATTTTGAAAGTGTTCGCCATTGCCTTGGCAATCACGATTTTGCTCTCGATCTATTTGGCGGGGACCATCGCCCGCCCCATTTTGCGATTGGCCCGGGCGGCCGAAAGAGTGCGAACGGACCGTTCGCGCATTCATAAGATCCCCTATTTCGCTCACCGCCGTGATGAAATCGGCCAGCTCGCCGTGTCGCTGCGGGAAATGACCGAAGCCTTGTGGTTGAGGATGGATGCCATCGAGCGATTTGCCGCCGATGTCGCCCATGAGATCAAAAATCCCCTGACATCGCTGAGAAGCGCGGTTGAAACCGCAGCCCGTATCAAAGATCACAATCAGCGCGAAAAACTGATGCACATCATCCAAGACGACGTGCATCGGCTCGATCGCCTGATCAGCGATATTTCCGACGCGTCCCGCCTGGACGCCGAGCTAACGAGGGAACAGTCGGAACCCGTTGATGTTGGCGAAATGCTGACAACCTTGGCCGACATAACACGAACAGCCTCTACCGCTAGAGACATCGAATTGCGCACTGAATTGAAAGACAAGCGCAGTTTGGTCGTCAACGGGCTCGAGAGTCGTCTCGTCCAGGTGTTCCAAAACCTTATTGCCAACGCTGTTTCGTTCAGCCCGCCGAATGGCACCATTACCCTCAAGGCAAGCAAACGGAACGCAACCGTGATCGCGGAGGTCGTCGACGAAGGACCCGGTATTTCGGAAGGTAAAGAAAAAGAGATATTCGCCCGATTCTACTCCGATCGACCACAAGGCGAAAAATTCGGCACTCATTCCGGTTTGGGCCTCAGCATTTCCAAGCAGATTGTCGAGGGTCATGGCGGGAAGATATACGTCGAGACGGTTCGCCGCAGGAATGGCGAGGCCGGTGGCGCGAGGTTCGTGATACAACTCCCGGTCGGTTAAGACGCGTCAGGCAATCTTCCAACTTTCTTCATGCTGAATTGTTGACCGCTTAAGCGGCGGTTGACACCACAGCCGGATCGCATCACGTTTTTCCGCATGAAGCGGGTATCGGGCACCTGCGTCTCGATCGACGGCCACGGCGTGCTATTGCGAGGACCGTCCGGTTGCGGCAAGTCGGATTTGGCGCTCCGTCTGATCGAGGACGGCGCCTTCTTGATTGCCGACGACTATACCGAAATGGAGGTTCGCGATGCCCGTTTGACAGCTGCGGCGCCAGCGGCAATTCGGGGCATGATCGAGGTCCGCGGGCTTGGCATTCTGCGCATGGATCCGCTGGATGAGGTTCAACTGTCGGTAATTATAGATCTCGTTCCTGCGAGTGAGGTGCCGAGAATGCCGGATGCGGTCGATACCCAAATACTCGGCGTTGCCCTGCCCTTGTTCAAGCTCGTATCATTCGAGCCGTCGGCGCCCGCTAAGGTTCGGCTTGCTGTACGCCTCTCTACTGGCGGTATAATAAGCGTCTCATGAGAGATACCATGTCAAGCGACACATCAATCGCCAAAGTTCCTAACCGCCCGTTCCCAGCTAAGGGTGTAATGGTACGATCTGTATTGTTGATAACTGGCATGTCGGGCGCCGGAAAGACCTCGGCATTGAAGGCTCTAGAGGACCTGAACTTCGAGGCTATCGATCACGTTCCGTTGTCCATGCTTAATCGCTTGGTCGCACCCGATGAAACCGTGAGCCGCGAGGACCAACGGTCAATCGCCATCGGGGTCGATGTGAGAACCCGAGACTTCAATGTGGACGCTGTGCTACGACGGATCGACCGTCTCGTTGCCGATAGTCGCGTGGCTGTCAACCTCGTGTTCCTGGACTGCGATGACGAAGTTTTGAGACGCCGCTACACCGAAACCCGGCACCGCCACCCGCTTGCCGACGATAGGCCCATCGCCGACGGTATTGCCATGGAACGAAAAATGTTGGTGCCGCTGCGCAAACGCGCCTCGGTAATTGTCGACACGACGTCCTTGGCACCTGGGCAATTGAAGCGGATTTTCGAAGGACACTACGGATCGGAAGACAAGCACGGTCTGTTCGTTTATGTCACGTCCTTTGGTTTCCGCAATGGATTGCCCCGAGAGGCAGATCTCGTGTTTGACGTTCGCTTTCTCGCAAATCCTCATTATGATCCCGAACTAAGGCCTTTAACCGGTAGAGATGAACGGGTTAGGAGATTTATTCTTGGTGATGATGCGCTGGAGCCATTTTTTAACAATCTGACGACGTTGCTCGCTCCTCTTCTTCCGCGCTATGCGGCCGAAGGCAAAAGCTATCTGAGCATCGCCGTCGGTTGCACGGGCGGACGTCACCGGTCGGTTTATTTGGCGGAGCGATTGGCCGCTTGGCTAGCGGATTGCGGTCAACGAGTACAGACACACCACAGGGACCTGGATCGACAGGGATCATGACCCTCGGTTGACAATTGATGGATTTGAATACGAAATGATTGGAATGGTGCTCGTAACCCACGGTCGATTGGCCGAAGAGCTAATCAACGCTCTTGAGCATGTGGTCGGCCCGCAGGTCAATATCGCGGCGGTGTGTATCGGTCCCGATGATGACATGGAGCAGCGCCGTGCACAAATTCTAGAGTGTGTTGCCAAAGCCGAGGAAGGCAACGGGGTCATATTGCTAACCGACATGTTCGGAGGCACTCCCTCCAATCTAGCCATCTCCATTATGGACAAATCGAATGTTGAAGTACTCGCGGGCGTTAACTTGCCAATGCTCATCAAGTTGGTGAGCGTCCGTCAAACCGAGTCCGTCGACGAAGCGGCCGAGAGCGCCCAGGAAGCAGGCAGAAAGTACATTAATATCGCTTCGGCCCTCCTGACCCAGGATGAGACCTGATCTCGGCCATGGTTGACTACAGCCGTGACGGCAACATCCTGCGCTGCACCGCCATCATCGCAAATCGCAGAGGGTTGCACGCGCGCGCCGCGGCAAAGTTTGTCAAATTGGCGACGGGCTTCGACGCCGAGGTTACGGTGACCAAGCGCGGTCAGACGGTTTCAGGACGATCGATTCTCGGTCTAATGATGCTGGGCGCAGGGCCCGGAACCGAAATCGAAATTACCGCCAGCGGCCGCGAGGCCGAGGAAGCCATCGAAGTTCTCGGAGGTGTAGTCGAAGCAAGATTTGAAGAGGATTGAGTAAAAGTAAT
>CAKZLS010000337.1 GCA_937127205.1 uncultured Rhodospirillales bacterium | reverse complement strand
GACCCTCGGTGAACGCCTCCGCGGCCTCGATGAGACCCGTGCTGCAGGCCGCATCCGCACCCAACGTCAGAGCGAGGTCGCACTTCGATGCGATGGGATCGAACCCCAGCACCCGGCATCCATTGGCCTTGAGCAACTGGACCGTGAGTTGGCCCAGCAGCCCGAGCCCCATGACCACGACGCGCTCGCCCAACGTGGGCTCGGCCTGGCGCACGCCTTGAAGCGCGATGGCGCCGACGGTGACGAAGGACGCGCTTTCGTCGTCCACGCCCTCGGGTACGGGCACACAGAGGTTCTTCGGAATGTAGTTGTACTCGGCGTGGCTAGCGTATCCCGCGCCGGCGCAGGCGACCCGGTCGCCGACTTTCGGCCCCTGCACATGGGCGCCCACTTCGGTAACGGTTCCGGCGCAGCTGTAGCCCAGCGAAACCGGGTTATCGAGCTTCGAGCGCACGGTCTCGATGGTGCTGACGACCCCCTCGCGCTTGGCCTTGTCCAACACTTGGCGAACCAGGTCCGGCCGCGCCATGGCCTTGCCGGCCAGACTGGCCTTCGCCAGATCGGTCATGAGCTTTTCCGTGCCGGCGCTGACCAGGGACGCGCGAGTGGCAACGACCACCCCGCCAGAGCGCGGCGCCGGGGCCGGGAGATCCTTGAGTGAGAGTTCGCCTGTGCGGTAGTGCTGAGTGATTTGTTTCATGGGACCTAATGAATTGATTGAGAATGCGGACGTGGCCACGCAAGCGATTTTGTACGCAGTGCCCGCAATAAATGGTTAAGGATTGTACGTTAACTGTCTATCAGGCGGCAAAATGATATATTGCCCGTTTGGGGTATCCGACTCTTTTCCGGATACCCGCCTCAGAAACCCAGGATCGGATTTGCGTTCCGATAGACAATCCGAAAGCGCCCTTGCTTCATGAATATCGGTCGTCTTTTTCGAACCGTTCGATACCTCAGGATCAAGCAGGCCGCCTGCTATGTTTATCGGCGCGCGCTGCAGCGGACGGAGACCCGGCTCGATAACCCCGCTGACGTGGAACAGCGGCCCGGGGTTCGCCTGGTCACCCGTCCCACCGCGTGCGTTTCCGCTTCCGGTGATTTCGGATTTGTGTTTCTCGACACTCCCCGGACTCTCGACCCGGATGCCCTAGACTGGCACTGCGCCGATATGTCGAGACTGTGGCGCTACAATTTACACTATTTCGACTATCTGCTCGACGAGACACGGTCGATGCACGCGCGCGACCACCTTATCGAGGACTGGATCGCAAACAATCCGCCCGGCACGATCGATGCCTGGGAGCCCTACACCGTCTCTCTGCGCATCGTGAACTGGATCGACTATTTCCTGCGCTCGCAAGACACGCGTCCCCTCAAAGAAGACTGGCTGTCGAGCCTGTATGTCCAGGCGGCGTGGCTGGAACGGCATATCGAATATCACATTCTGGCGAACCACTACCTAAAGAACGCCGTCGCGCTCGTTTTTGCCGGTGCATTCTTCGCAGGGACGCAGGCGGACGCCTGGCTCGATCGGGGCCTGGCGATCCTTAGCGAAGAAGTTCCCGAACAGATCCTGTCCGATGGCGGCCATTTTGAGCGCAGCCCGATGTATCACTGCATCGTTGCCCAGGATGTCCTGGACGTTGTGAACATTTTGACAAGCAGCGGTCTTGACGGGCGCTTGGCGGGCTTGGCGGGGATCAAGGAACAAGCTGCCCATGCGCTCGCGTTCCTCAGGGATATTTTGCACCCGGATGGTGACATCCCGCTGTTCAACGATGCCGCCCTGGGCATCGCCGTTCATCCGGCCTCCCTTCGGAAGTATGGCCATGAGGTTCTTAAGGCAGAAGCGGTATCCGCGGACGATGAACATACACTCATCGATAAGCCGGACAGCGGTTACTACGGCTACCGGACGGACCGTGACTTTATCTTGATCGACTGCGGTCCCGTCGGCCCGGACTATCAGCCCGGCCACGCGCATTGCGACACGCTAAGTTTCGAGTTGAGCCTCGACGGACGGCGGGTGATCGTGGATACCGGCGTGTCGGGATATGACGACGACAGCCTGCGTCCCTACGTTCGCTCCACGGCTGCCCACAACACCGTGCGGATCAACGATATCGATCAATCGGAACTATGGGGCACTTTCCGTGTCGGTCGACGGGCGCGGCCGATGGATGCGCGCCTCAAGCGGCGACGTGCCGGGGTGATTGCCTTTACTGGGTCGCATGACGGCTATCGAAACCTGCCGCAACGTATCATTCACGAGCGTCAGGTGCTGGTTCGCCCGCCTACCGGCGTTTACGAGGTCACGGACCGCCTTTCGGGCAGCGGTGAGATCCAAGCCGAGAGCTATGTGCATCTTCATCCCGACTTGAGCACGAAGCGCCTTGACGGTCGCTTCCAGGTGACGGAAAGCAACGGCCGTCCAATCATGGACATTGTGCCCGGCGGTTCGATCTCCTGCGAAACACAAGAAAGCGTCTATTGCCCGCGTTTCGGGGTTCACCTGCCGAACACCGTTCTCGTGATGAGAAAACAGGCGGTTCTGCCGTTCGATATGTCCTTTTCCCTCGTGAAGATCCCATTGTGAAAATTCTCTTTCTGACGCACTATTTCCCGCCGGAGGTCAATGCGCCGGCTTCGCGGACATTCGATCACTGCCGGGAGTGGGTTCGCGAGGGCCACGACGTTACGGTGGTCACCAACACGCCCAATCATCCGAGGGGCGAGGTTTATCCGGGATACCGCAATCGGCTGTTTCAAACCGAACAGATGGACGGAATTCGGGTTGTCCGTGTGCTCACCTACGTGACCGCCAACGAAGGAATCATCAAGCGGACATTCAATTTCATCATCTTCTTCATCATGTCGGTGCTGGCGGCACCGTTCCTGCCGCGCTACGATAGGGTCGTTTCCACATCGCCGCAATTCTTTGCAGGGCTTGCCGGATATGCCGTGAGCCGCCTGAAGCGGGCCTCGTGGGTCCTGGAAATTCGCGATCTGTGGCCGGAGTCCATCCTGAGCGTCGGTGCCATTTCCAATCCCCTGGCGATCCGGCTGTTGGAGGGGCTCGAAGCGTTTGCCTACCGCAAGGCGGACGCCATCGTCTCGGTCACCGACGCCTTCAAGCCCCACATCGAGGCCCGCGGCGGTGACGGCAAGGTCACCGTCATCAAGAACGGTGTGGATCTATCGCTGTTTTCCGAAATCCCGCGGGACGAAGAGTTTGCCGAACAGTTGGGCGTCGACGGCAAGTTCGTGGCGGCGTATGTGGGCACCCACGGCATGGCCCACGGCCTCGACACTATCCTCGACGCGGCCCAGCGACTGGACCAGGGGTCAAACGTGGTTTTTCTGCTGGTGGGGGAGGGCTCGGAAAAACGGCGCCTGGAGGAAAAACGTGATGCCTTGGGTTTGACTAACGTCATCATGCTCGGTCAGCAGCCGAAAGACGCCATGCCCCGTATCTGGTCGATCGCCGACGTCAGTCTTGTCGTGCTGCGCAAGCTGGACCTCTTCACCACCGTCATTCCATCGAAGATCTTCGAGTCGATGGCCATGGGAAAGCCCATAGTATTAGGTGTCCTGGGAGAAAGCCGGAGTATCGTCGAACAAGCGGAGGCCGGTGTCGGTATCGAACCGGAGGACGCCGGCGCCCTTGCCCGCGAACTCCAAAGGATGGCGTCCGATCACGCTTTCTATGCACGAATGGCCGAGAATGGCCCGGTGTATGTGCGAAAGCACTTCGATCGCCGCAAACTGGCGCTGGAATACCTGGCACTCCTCGGCACCATTCAACGCCGGTAGCGGACCGGGGACCGGAGTTTGACCTTGGCCAAGGGACTGATTCGGTCGCGGAAAGTTCACATAGTGGAATGTGCGCGAAGAAACGGGTAAGATCGGTTGCGGGAGAATTGCGACGGTTCATTGTTCTCAATGATCAGAAGATCGCGGCCTCCCAAGCATGACACGCATGCGGCCTTGCGGGGGAGAGATGTCGGTCAAAGCGAATGGTGGCGTGCGCAAGGGATCGTCGGAGAGACAAGACCCCGCGCGTGCCGTCGAGCAACTGTTTGATCAGATAGACCAGCCGGACGCTTCGCTCGGCGTGTTTTTCTGCTCGGCCGGCTATGATCTAAAGCAGTTGGAGCGAGCGCTCTCGGAACGCGCTCGCGGCATGCCCCTGATCGGATGCACGAGCGCCGGCGAAATCACGCCGGCCGGTTACGTCGATGGCGCCATCACCGGTTTTACTTTGGCGGAACCCGACTTCCGGACCGCTTCGGCGCCGATTTTTCAGGTCAATTCATTTTCGATTTCCGATGGGAATCGCATCGCCAACGAACTGCGGGACCAACTGGACCGGATCTCACCGAGTGCCGAGCCGGGGGACACCTTCGCCTTCCTCATGATCGACGGCCTTTGCCAGTGCGAAGAGATCGTCGTCAGCGCACTCTATTCCGCCCTCGGCGAAATACCCTTGTTCGGCGCCTCCTCGGGGAGCAATTCGCATTTCACAAAAACCCACGTGTATTTCGATGGCGCGTTTCGATCCGACATGGCGGTCCTCACCCTGGTGCGGACAATCCACCCCTTCAAACTGTTTACGACGGATCATTTCATCCCATCGGACACCAAAATGGTCATCACCGAAGCGGATTCCGCCAGCCGGGTCGTCACCGAAATCAATGCGGAACCGTCCGGCCCCGAGTACGCGCGATTGGTCGGACTGAGCCCGGACGACCTGACGCCGATGATTTTCGCCATGCACCCGGTCGTGGTTAAGGTCGGCGGCCGCTACTACACACGCTCAATTCGCAACGTGAACGAGGATGGCAGCCTGACGTTCTTTTGCGCCGTGGATAAGGGGGTTGTGCTCACGCTTTCGGAGGGTACCGACATCATTTCCAACCTGAGCGACACCTTCGATAAAATTCACCAAGAGATCGGGCCCACCCAGCTCGTCATCGGCTGTGAATGCGTCTTGAGAATACTGGAGATCGAAAAGAAGCAACTGAAGAGCCAGGCCAGCCGAATCATGGTGGAGAACAACGTTATCGGATTTGGATCTTATGGCGAGGAATTCCAGGCGATGCATTTGAATCAAACCTTTACCGGCGCGGCAATCGGCATCCGCCGAGACCGGTCTTAAGGAGGCCTGGAGATGTCCATTCCTCGGAACCCGCTTGGAATCGAAACATTCTCCGACCCGATCAAAACTCAGAAGATCATCGACGTCCTGATGGACCAGGTCGAGCGCGGCATCGACTCCCAGGGCAATGCGTTTTCTCTGTTCCAGACTGCAATCCTTCTCGAGGACAAGGTCCGCGAACGCACCCGGACCCTCGAGGGCACACTGCGCGACCTCGAGGACGCCAACCGGGCGCTTTCCAAGGCCAAGACCGAAATCGAAACCGCCCAGACACGCCTCATGGAGGCGATCGAGAGTATTTCGGAGGGATTTGCCCAGTTCGACAGCGACGACAATCTTGTGCTTTCGAATTCCAAATTCAAGGAATTGTGGCCGGGTATCGAGGCCATCGCTCAGCCCGGCGTGTCTTTCGAGGTTCTCTCGCGATGGACGGTGGAGCAGGGACTGATTTCGGATTTGGGGCAAGACGTAGACGTAGAGGAATGGCTCCATCTTCGCCTGCTCCGCCATCGACTGCCGGTGGAACCCTTGGTGGTTCAGCTGAGCACCGGGCGATGGTTGCAGATCACGGAGCGTACCACGCGCGACGGCGGGACCGTCGGGATCTATACGGACATCAGTGAAATCAAGCGATCGGAGGAAGTGCGCCGCGAACAGGAACTGGCGGAGAAATCCATTCTTCTTCAATCCACTCTCGACAACATCATGCAAGGCGTATCGGTGTTCGACAAGGACCGCAAACTGGTGGCGTGGAACGACCGTTTCGTGGACCTGCTCGATCTGCCGGAATGGCTGGCGCGGCCGGGAGTGTCTTTCGCCGAATATCTTTGTTACCGATGCGAAAAAGGCGATTACGGCATCGATGGCGCCCAAGCCGTTGCCGTGCGGCTGGATTCCGCCGACAAGGCAAAATCCTTATATCTCGAACAGACCCTCTCCAACGGAACCGTGCTCGAAGTCCGCCGCGATCCCATGCCGCAGGGTGGCTTTGTGACCACCTACGCGGACATCACAGATCGCAAGGTGGCCGCGGAGCAGCTCAGAGAGTCGAAGGAGAACCTGGAAAAGCGGGTGGCCGAAAGAACGGCCGAGCTCACCAGCGTCAACGCGAAATTGAGGCAGGAGATCGACGAGCGGACACGGATGGCGGAGGCTCTTCGCGCGGCCAAGGCCGAGGCCGAAGATGCCAACCTGAGCAAGACCAAGTTCCTAGCCGCGGCCAGTCACGATTTGCTGCAGCCCCTCAATGCGGCGCGCCTATTCGTCTCCGCCCTGTCGGAGCGCCAACTGCCGGAAAAGGAGGGCGGGTTCGTATCGCGGATCGATGGTGCCCTTGCAAGTGTGGAAGGCCTGCTGGGAACACTCCTGGACATTTCCAAATTCGATGCCGGGGTCGTCTCCGTCGAGGAGGCCGACTTCTGTATCGGCGATCTCCTGTTCTCATTGGAACAGGAATACCGGTCCATTGCGTTGGATGCCGAGCTCGAGCTGCGGGTTGTGCAGTCGGCGACCATGGTCCGCTCCGACCCCGGCTTGCTGGGACGGATCTTGCGGAATTTCGTGACCAATGCCATCCGTTACACCAAGCAAGGACGGGTGCTCATCGGCTGCCGGCGAACCCGTGAGTCGGCGCGGATCGAAGTTTGGGATACCGGGGTCGGCATACCCGGCGCGTGCCTCAGCGAGATATTCGAGGAATTCCAACAGTTCAACATCCCGCAACACCTGAAGGAAAAGAGCTTCGGTCTCGGCCTGGCGATCGTCGCCCGTATCGCCCGCATTTTGGATCACCGGATCGATGTCCGCTCCGAGGAAGGCAAGGGTTCCGTCTTCTCCATCGAGATTCCTTTGAGCCCCAGCCGCTTCGCGTCCCGCCTGCCGGAACCGGCGTTCTTTGCGCCCAGCGACAATATCCCCGGCTCCTTCGTCGTGGTGGTGGAAAACGAAGAGAGTATTCTGGTGGGCATGCGGGAGCTTTTGGAAGGCTGGGGCTGCACCGTGGTCACCGCCACCGGACCGGCGATGGCGTTGCCCGAACTGAAGCATGCCGGCCGACTTCCAGACATGGTCGTCGCCGACTTCCACCTGGACGATGGTGAAGATGGCTTGGCCGCGATCCACCATCTCCGCAAGGCGTGCGCCCACGACATGCCGGCCATTGTCATTACCGCCGATCGCAGTGCCGAAATCCTCCAGTTCGTCCGGGATAATGGCTATCCGGTGCTCAAAAAGCCGATCAAGCCGGCAAAGCTGCGGGCACTCATGTCCCACATGCTGACCGAGGAAATCGCGCCAATCTAATGCCAAACCGCTCTGGTACGAGGCCGCTCAGCCTTTACCGAAATCCAGATCCTGGGCCGCCAATACGGCCTGGGTGCGGCTGTGAACCTTGAGCTTTCTGAGAATGGCCGTGATGTGCGCTTTAACCGTGGATTCCCGAATGTCCAATTCGTAGGCAATCACCTTGTTGGACTTGCCCTTGGCAAGAAGCTTAAGCACTCGGAGTTCGCCTTGGGTCAGTGCGGAATGACGCTCGTCACCGCTCTCGGGCCTGCCGCCGGTTCGGCTCCCGAGCCCCGAACCGGCATCGGAGCCCGCCTCCTCGGACGGTACGTAGAGACCGCCGGCGATCACCCGCTCCATCCCTTCCCTGATGGCGTCCTTGGTCAGCGACTTGGGAATGAAGCCCAGCGCGCCGTAGGTGATCGAATCCTGGATGACGCCTTTGGACGTGGCCGCCGAAACCACAACGATGGGAACCGATGGCGCAATATTGCGAAGCTCGATCAAGCCGGAATAGCCATTGGATCCGGGCATCTGGAGGTCAAGGAGAATGAGATCCAGGTCCAGGTCCGGTTCCTCGGTCACCAACTGGCGGGCTTCGTCCAGGGTGCCGGCCTCGAAAATTTCATGCTCGTCGGACATCCCGTCGATGACCTCGCGAAGGGCGGCGCGGAACAGCGGATGGTCATCGGCAATCAGGACAGTGAACATGGCGGCTCGGTTCCAAGGGGTTCACGAAAGGTCACGGAGAACGCTTTCCTTCTTTGCGCCGCGATAGACGGCGGTTTCGGTCCCGGCTCCGGCTTCGCGCTCCGCGAGCGCCCGGACCGACTCATGCAATGGCGACAGCGAACACACGGGATCGGTTTGCGCGGCGTCGCCGGTCAGTGCCATGGCCTGGCACCGGCAGCCGCCCCAGTCCACTTCGCGAAAGTCGCACGATGCGCAGGGCTCGGGCATCCACTCAGTACCGCGAAACCGGTTGAAGGCGTCCGAGTGCTGCCAGATGTGCTCCAACGCGTGGTCCTGAACCGTGTCGAAGGTCAGCCCCGGAATGGTGGTCGCCGCATGACACGGCAGCACCCGTCCGCTCGGATCGATGTTCACGAACCGGCGTCCCCAGCCGCCCATGCACGCTTTGGGCCGGCGTGCGTAGTAGTCCGGGATCACGTAGTCGATGGTCAGCACCCCGGCCAGCCGGTCTCGTGCCGCCTCAACGATTTCGGTCACCGCGTCCAGCTGCTGTTCCGTCGGCATCAGATAGGCTCGGTTCTTGAGACCCCAGCCATAATACTGAACACTGGCCACCTCCAGCCGGCCGGCACCCAATTCGACCGCCAGTTCGATCATCTCGCCCACCCGCCCGGCGTTGTGGCGGTGGATCACCGCGTTGACGGTAAACGCCATGCCCGCATCCACCACCCAGCCTGCAACCTCCAACTTGCGCCGATGGGCATCCTTGAGACCGCCGATCCGGTCGCCGCCGGCCGCATCTGTGTCCTGGAAACTGAGCTGAACGTGCTCCAAGCCGGCATCCGCCAAGCGAAACAGATCTTCGCTCTCGAGCAGCACACCGGAGGTGATCAGATTGGTGTACAGATCGAGCTCGGCGGCGTGCTGGACCAGTTCCCCGAGATCCTTGCGGGCCGTCGGTTCGCCGCCGGAGAAATGAACCTGGTAGACCCCGAGGTCCGCGGCCTCGTCGAGCACCCTGAGCCACGTGGCGGTATCGAGCTCACGGCTGGCGGGCTCCAGATTGACCGGGTTGGAACAGTACAGGCAGCGCATGGGGCATCGATGGGTGATCTCGGCAAGCAGCGCCAACGGAGGATCGATGTTCATAGCGAAAGGATGCCCTTGTCTGCTAGATCCTGAACCATTGCCCGCACGTCGCCGGCGATCTCGCCGCGCGGCGCGTCGAATTCCGCGGACAACTGATCGATGATATCGGCGAGGGTGGCGTCGCCGGTGCAACGCTGCAATATCTCCACCGAGTTTTCGTCCGGCAGCAACAATCGCTCGGGCGCCAACACCACCCACTGACCACGCCGCCGGTCGAACTTGAAACGCACATGCGGGGCAAACCTTGGCTTGATGCCTTCGCCATGCATTGCTTGGGTATTCATGCATTGCCCTCCGGTACGAACGCGCCCGGCGGGACGCGGCCGGGCTCCACGTAGGCGGAATGCAGGGCATCGAGCTGCGTCCACAACACGTTGCACTTGAACCGCAAGGCGTCGAGCACCGCCCGCTGGCGCTCGGGCGTGGTCGCTTCGCGTTTGACATAGCCGAGCGCGAATTCCACGTCCCGGGGCGCCTGGGTGAGGCGCCGTTGGAAGTAGGTCATGACGTCGTCACTTATGAAACGGTAGTTCTCCAGCATTCCGGAAATACGCTCACGATGGATGGTGGGGGCGAACAGTTCGGTCAGAGAAGACGCAATCGCCTCCAGGGTCGGACGCTCGCCAACGAAGCGCACATAAGACTCCACCGCCATCCGGGTGGCCGGCAACGCCCCTTCCATGGACATGACGTAGTCGCGGTCCAGTCCGAGGCCATCGGTCAGGGTCAGCCAGCGCTCGAGCCCCCCCGGATCGTCGCCGAAACCGTCGTGATCGAGAATCCTGTGCAGCCATTCGCGGCGAAGCTCCCGGTCGGTCAGGCCGCTCATCAGCGCCGCGTCCTTGCGCGGAATAGCCGCCTGGTAGCAATAGCGGTTGAGCGCCCAGGCCTGGACCTGTCCCTTGTTCAGCTTGCCGCCATGGAGCAGACCGTGAAACGGATGCAGGTTATGATAACGGGTGGCGCCGATGTCGCGAAGGCTGTCTTCCAGCGCTTGTGGGCTCAGCAGCTCGGTCACAGCGCGATGTCCATTCCGTCTTCCGCGATTTCCCAGCCCGCCGCTTCGGCCTCGGCCCGCTCGGGCGAATCCGACAGCAGCGCCGGGTTGGTATTGTTGATATGCACGAAGATCTTGCGGCGCACGTCCAGACCGGCGAACGCGGCGATGGCGCCGTCGGATCCCGACATGCACATATGCCCCATCCGGCGTCCCGTCTTGACGCCGACCCCGGTGGTTCGCATTTCGTCATCGGTCCACGTGGTCCCGTCGAAGAAAACCAGTTCGGCCCCCCGCAGGCGGTCCGCCAGATCGGCCGGCATCGCCGCGCAGCCGGGAACATAAAAGAAGCTCCGGCCATCCGAACGGCTGGTGATCTTTGCGCCGACGGCATCTTCGGCGACGGTGCCGAAACTAGGGCCGGCTCCCGACTTTTCGAGATAGAGCGCCACCTTGCCGGGCACCGGAAACAACTGCACCGAAATCCCCGCGGGCTGGCCGTCCGGCAGCGACAATTCGATTTCGTCGGACAGGTCGAAAGAGCGCCGCTCCACGCACTCCGCATTCAATACGTTGAACACGATATTGTCCGCCAGCACGTCGTGCACCCGGCGGGTGGCGTAGACGGTGAGCGGTTGACGTTCGCGCAGCGTGAGCAGACCGGCGATGTGGTCCACGTCGGCGTTGGTCAGCACGACGCCGGCGATGGGGCTGTGCCGCGACCCGCGAGCGGGATGAAGCGGAGGAGACTGTGTGATCTGCTGACGGAGGTCCGGTGACGCATTGAGCAGAAACCAGTTCTCGTTGTCGGCGGTGACGGCAAGCGTGGATTGGGTTCGGGCCACAGCGGCCGGGTCACCCTCCCGCGCCCGGCGGCAGTTCGGACAGCCGCAGTTCCACTGAGGGAATCCTCCCCCTGCGGCAGATCCGAGTACTAAAATTCTCAACATGGGGCACCCGCCCCGAGCCTGGGGACTACGAGACGCTCACCCGACCGGGGAACAAAGGACCCCCGATCGGCAAACGCTCACGAACTGCACTATCGCTTGGCACAAGCGTAGCAGTTGATTTCCATTCCGACGGCGATCTCGACAATTCTCGGCTGAGTCCATTTGCGCATATCGTTCCCTCCCTATGTGGCGAATGCCGCATTATTTTGTAAATCCAGGTCCATGAATCATCTAGGGTATTGCGCCCCGCCCCGCAATTGGAAAAAGGTCGAAGACACGTTCACGTCGCTCGCGTATTCGTCGATGCCAATCCTCGAGGACCAGGACTAC
>CAKZLS010000336.1 GCA_937127205.1 uncultured Rhodospirillales bacterium | reverse complement strand
TTCAATCTGTTCGATCCGGCGACCGTGAGCATCGTCGAAACCTGTCCCGCGCCGGAGGGGGCAATACCGCCCTCGTCGCCGGCCGCTTGAAGGACGAAAACCTGCAACTCACCTACAAGGGCGGTGGAGACGGCGTCTCGTTCAGCGCCGTCCTCGAATGCAAGTAGGCCGTCCGTTGCGCTCTGCGAAGGGTTTTCCGAATGCACATGGAAGTGCCCGAAGAAAGGTAGTGTCCCCAATATTGAACATTCTGATGTCGCGTTTAGAGCTTGATATGTCGTAATTAGGCTATTAACCTTTGGCCTCAATTAAGGTCACATCGTGTGCAGCTGACATTCAGTCCTTGGGCCACGGAAGCCCGGCACGCGAACGGTGGAATGGTTGCCCGGCGACGCCAGCAGGCGTGGTACGCGACCGTCAATTACATTCTCTTCTGCGCCGCGACGATACAACGCTCTCATGGCAGGTCAGCGTTGTTGTGGATTGGCGCCGAGGGAAAACCAACCCGAACTGCTTGCGCGCGCCGTGGGCGGTACTTGTCGCAACCTCAAATGCATCGAAACGCGGTTTTCGCGTCAGCCAAGGGATCAGAACCGATGATAACCAATGCAGCCTCGATCAGATCGAATAGCGAACTGGATCTCGACACCCAACACTACAGTGACGACCCGCTGGCGGATCGCGAGACCGACCTGTACCGTGCCGAATATATCATGTCGTTCGTCGAGAAATGGGACGAACTGATCGACTGGTCGGCGCGGGCCGAAAGCGAGGGGCAATTCTTCATCGACGTGCTGCGCGCCCGCGGCAAGTCCACGGTTCTGGATGTGGCGTGCGGCACGGGCTTCCACTCGGTGGGCCTTCGCGACGCAGGCTTCAACGTCACGTCCGCCGACGGATCCGCCGCGATGCTGGCGAAAGCCTTCCAGAACGGGCAGTCGCGCGGCCTGATCCTGAAGACGGTACAGTCGGACTGGCGCTGGCTGAACCGGGATATCCAGGGCAAGTACGATGCGATCATTTGCCTCGGTAATTCCTTCACGCATCTGCACACCGAGACCGACCGGCGGCGCGCCCTTGCCGAGTTCTACGCCGCGCTCAAGCACGACGGCATCCTGATCCTCGATCAACGCAACTACGATACGATGTTGGACCAAGGGTTCAAGAGCAAGCACAAGTACTACTATTGTGGCGACAAGGTTTCGGCCGAGCCCGAACACATCGACCACAGCCTGGTCCGCTTCAAGTATCGGTTTCCGGACAGCACCGAATACACGCTCAATCTCTGTCCGATCCGGAAAAATTACGTGCGCCGCCTGCTCGCCGAGGCCGGTTTCGAGCGGGTGCGCACCTATGGCGATTTTCAGGAAACCTATGCCGAGGACGAACCCGACTTTTTCGTGCACGTCGCCGAGAAGTCGACGCTGCACGTTTCGCGCTGGGGCGGCGCGGCCGGCACGCCGGGCGAGGCCGACATTCGGGACGTGACGGAAACCTATTACGACAGCGACGACGCCGACACGTTCTACAGCTTGGTGTGGGGCGGCGAAGACCTGCACATCGGTGTCTACGAGGAAACCTCGGACATCCGCGCCGCCAGTGCCGCCACCGTCGATCGCATGGCCGCGGCGGTCCCCGCCCTCGGTGCCGGGAGCCGGGTGCTCGACATCGGCGCCGGCTATGGCGGATCCATGCGCCGCATCGTCGAGCGCTTCGGCTGCACGGCGACGTGTCTCAACATCTCCGAGACGCAAAACGACACCAACCGGCACAAGACCCGGAGAGCCGGCCTTACCGACCAACTCTCCGTCGTCCACGGGGTGTTCGAGGATATCCCCGAGCGCGATGGAACCTTCGATATCGTGTGGAGCCAGGACGCCATCCTGCATTCGGACCAGCGCGAAGGCGTGCTGGGCGAAGTGGCGCGGGTCCTCAAGCCCGGCGGGTATTTTGTTTTCACCGATCCCATGCAGGCGGACGACGTGCCTGAAGGCGTGCTGCAGCCCGTCTACGACCGCTTGCAGCTCACCAGCCTCGCCTCGCCACGCTTCTACCGGGAGGCGGCCGCGGCCGTCGGCCTTGACGTGGTGAGCCAGGAGATGCTGACCGAGCATCTGCGCCGGCACTACGCGCGCGTCCGCGAAGACTTGCTCGCCAACTACGACGGACTGCGCGAGGGCGGCGCGTCGGCGGAATATCTCGACAAAATGGCTGTCGGTCTCGAAAACTGGGTAAGCGCCGCCGATGCCGGCCATCTCGCCTGGGGCATCCAGCTTTTCCGCAAGGGGAGCTGACCCCGGAGGGCCGCGACACGGATGTTTCCCGCGGTCATCCGAGGGGCGGAGACGGTGATGTCGGTGTATCGCCTATGTCAGACAAATCTAATGGTTCTGATCTTGTTGGTTTTGGTCGCGGTCGGATGCGCGGCGCCGTCCGTTGACTTTGACGATCAGGCCAAGAGTCTTGCGTATGAGCGTCGCGTGGTCGAGGGCACGCAATTCAAACATGTCATCTACGGCAAAGCCGGCGCGCCGGGCGAGCGACTTCACGTCTACATCGGCAGCGATGGAACGCCTTGGCTGGCCGGGCGCCCGGCCGCGGATCCGACCCCCCGCAATCCGCTCATGCTTCGACTGCTGGCGATGGATCCGACGCCGGCCGTTTACCTCGGCAGGCCGTGCTATCATGGCCTCGCCGACGAAGAACCTTGCGCGCCGCCGCTGTGGACGACCGGGCGCTACTCCCAGGACGTGGTTGAAAGTCTCGCCCGCGTTGTTCGCCGTCTCTTGCGGGACGGCCCCTATTCGCAGGTTGCGTGGTTCGGTTATAGCGGCGGCGGCACGCTGGCTGTCTTGCTGGCGGCGGAATTCCCAGAGACGGACGCCGTCGTGACCATCGCCGCCAATCTGGACACGGTCGCTTGGGCCGCCTACGCGTGGGGAGGCGATCACGAGCCCGACTCGTCGGCCGCTCTCGACGTCATCGACCGTTGCATCGAGCAGGTGATGGCGTTGTCGAGCAGCAACAGGATGCGCTCGGCCAGCGGCGGCAGATCG
>CAKZLS010000335.1 GCA_937127205.1 uncultured Rhodospirillales bacterium | reverse complement strand
TGATCGAGGGGTGGCGGGCGCCCAACGGTCCCGGGATCTCGCCTTCGGCTAGGTAGCGTCCAATGGCGTTTTCCAGGATCGCCACCTGGCAGTCGAGCATGCCCACGTCCACCATCATGCCCTCGCCGGTTCGCTGACGGTTGAGCACCGCCGCCAGAATCCCGCCGAGCCCGAACAGACCGGCGGTTATGTCGCCCACCGAGGTGCCGACCCGGGTCGGGCCAGAGTCAGGATGGCCGGTGACACTCATGATGCCGCCCATGCCCTGGACTACCATGTCGTAGGCGGCGCGTCGGCTGTAGGGTCCGGTATGGCCAAATCCCGAGACGGCGGCATAGATCAAGCGCGGGTTTAGGGTGCGAAGGGCGTCCCAGCCATAGCCCAGCTTGTCCATGGTGCCGGGGCGGTAATTCTCCACCAGCACATCGGCTTTCTTCACAAGAGCTTCGAAGATCGTGCGATCTTCGGGGGCCTTGAGGTCGAGAGCGATGCTCTCCTTGCCGCGGTTGAGCGACATGAAGTAGGCCGATTTGCCGTTTGAGAACGGTCCGAACTGTCTTGCATCATCGCCGGTGCCGGGAACTTCCACCTTGACCACCCGCGCCCCGAGGTCGGCCAGCACCATGGTGCAGTACGGACCGGCGAGCACCCGGCTCAGGTCAACCACAAGGAGTCCGTCAAGGGGGCCCGAACATGTCATTCAATCTCTCCCGGAACAGTCACCGCTCCGGTCCCATCAAGGTGTCCGGCAGCCACAGCGCAATCTCCGGGAAGATGCACAGGATGACAATGCCCAAAATCATGCATCCCACATACGGCATTGCGCCGCGCAGGATCGAGGGCAGGGGAAGGTCTGGAAGGATCGCGTTGATCACGAACAGATTGAGCCCCACCGGCGGCGTGATCAGGCCGATTTCCATATTGATGGTGAAGATGACCGCGAACCAATAAGGGTCGAAGCCTGCCTGGGTGATGATCGGCAGCAGGATCGATGCGGTCATTAGGATCACCGCCACCGGCGGCAGGAAGAAACCGGCGATCAACAGGAACACGTTGATGATGCCCATCAAGACCCATCGGTTGACCTCCAGCGCGGCGATCCACTCGGCGATGGACTGGGTGATGAACAGCGACGACAACGTGAACGAGAATAGCTCGGCGGCGCCGATGATCATCATGATCATGACGCTTTCCTTGATGGTGTCGCGGAACACAACGCTGTAGGACGCGAACTTCCACAGCCGGTAGATCACCACCACAAGCACGATCACCACGAGGGCACCCACCCCGGCCGCTTCCGATGGCGTCGCGACCCCACCGTATAGAACAAACAGAATGCCGGCGATTACGGCCAGGAACGGCAGCACATGCGGCAGCATTTCGAGCTTCTGTCTCCAGCTGTATCGCTGTGCCAGGGTGCTGAGGCCGACCCCCTTGAGTCGGCAATAGAGGATTGTCCAGGCCATGAAGAGGCCTGTAAGGAGCACGCCGGGCAGCAATCCGGCGAGAAACAAACGTCCGATGGATGTCTCCGTGGATATGCCGTAGACGATCATGGTGATGCTGGGGGGGATGAGAATGCCGAGGGTTCCGCCGGCGGCGATGGAACCGGCGGCGATTTCGTCGGGATAGCCGCGCTTGGTCATCTCGGGGATGCCCATCTTACCGATAGCCGCGCAGGTGGCCGGCGACGAACCGGACAGCGCCGCGAAGATGGAGCATGCTCCGAGATTGGAGAGAACCAGGCCGCCCGGAACCCTGTTCAGCCAGCGATCGAGACCTTCATACAGGTCCCGGCCCGCCGGCGACGCGGCCACCGCACCGCCCATCAGGATGAACATGGGGATTGAGACGAGGGCGAAACTGGAAAGCCCGCCGAAGAAGGTTTCGCCGATGATGTTAATGCTAAACCAGCCTTCGGTGAGCAGCAAGGCGGCGACGGAAACGAAACCGAGCGCGAAGGCGATGGGCATGCCGATCGCGAGCAGCGCGAGCAAAACAACGATCACGAAAATGCCGGCGACGAGTGGAGTCATTGCAGTTCCTCCTCTAGCTTGAGGAAGTCGGCGATGAACTGGAGGCACAAGAGCCCGAAGCCCACGGGCATGGGGAGGAGAGGGATCCACAGCGGAAGCGCCCAGACCGTATCGGTTGTCCAGTTCTCGGCGAAGGCCTCGTGGAAATAAATCCAGCCGGCCCATGCCAATAGCCCGCAGAACACAAGGCTGAGGACGTCCGATATGAGCCTCAAGGCAATCTTGGCGTTATCGCCAACGGCGTTCTCGATCAGATCAACGCGCACATGGCCCTTCAGGAGAAGAACATAGGGGCTTCCGAGAAAAGTCGCCGCGACGATGGAATAGGTGACGAATTCGGTCTGCCAAATGGTCGATCCGTTGAGCACGTAGCGGACAAAGACCATCTGGTTGACAACAAGGACGGCGGCGACGAGGAGGAGAATGGCGACTAGACCAAAGAGCTTCGATACTGCCTCTACAAACAGTTTGAACCCGCGCATGCCAATGGCTCCCTGAGGCCCCTTCCCGAGTGGGGAGAGGCCATCGATTTTCCGAGCTTGAGCGGCGAACCGTAAGGTTCGAAGACGAGCAGTGCCCGACTCCTGTTACTCGACGGCGAGTGCTTTTTCGATCAGCACGTTGCCGTTGGGGACCTTCTCGGCGAATGTCTTGTACGAAGTGTCCTGGGCGATCGCGAGCCAGGCCTGGTAGTCCTCAGGCGACATGGAAACGACCTCGACGTCGGCTTTCTTGAACGCTTCTATCATCTTGTCGTCGAGGTTCTTGGCCTGGCCGATGAAGTACTCCTCTGCCTTCTTGCCCGCGGCCATCAGCGCGTCCTGCTGTTCCTTGTTCAGCTTGTCCCAGCTCCGCTTCGACATCAGGATCGGCTCGTACATGAACCAAAGCGCGTTTTCGCCGGGCGCCGTGAGGCACTTGACCTGCTCGTACAGACGATAGGAGACGAAGCTTCCGGAGCTGGTGTTGGCCGCATCGAGCACGCCGGTTTGCATTCCCGTGTAGATTTCCGAGCTGGGCATGGAGGCGAGGGACGCACCGGCACCGGCGAGCATTTCCTCGAAGGCGGGCCCCGCCGCGCGGGTGACTTGACCCTTAATGGAGTCCGGGTTGGTGATGCAGTTCTGCTTGGAGGCGAAGGCGCCGGCAAGCCATGCGTCCGCCAGCACCACCACACCGGCGTCGTTGATGCTCTTCTTGATATCTTGCATGAATTCGGAGCTGTTGAGGCGGTTGGCGCGCTCATGGTTGCGCACGAGACCCGGCATCAAAGTGGCGGAAAACTCCGGATGGCGACCCGAGGCGTAGTCCAGCGGGAACGCGGAGATATCAAGGGTGCCCTTGGTAAGCGCGCCCCATTGTTCTTTCGGCTTATAAAGAGAAGCGCCCGGATAAATCCTGATGTCGAGCCCAACGTCTGCCTTCTCGACCTCTTTCGCCAGGATCTGGACCATTTCGTCTCGGGCGTCGCCCTTGTCGCCGGGCCACTGATGCGAGGCCTTTAGCGTTTCGGCTTGTGCCGTTGCCCCGGCGATAAACGGAACGATCATTACGGTGGTCACGAAAATGGCTGCGCGGAATGGTGTCATTGAGTTCCTCCCGGTGTCTGCTGCGGCTTATGCATCGACCTCTTGGCGAGGCTCTAATCGTTGCGTATACAATACAGCAGTTAATAATATGCAGGTCAATATTCTATTGTATACAATTTTGTGGGGCATTGGATAATGGCAGAGCGGATCGCTGATCATCTTCGCAAAGCATTGGAAGATGAGATCGTCACCGGCCGCCTCGCTCCCGGGACCCGGCTCGATGAAGTGTCGCTGGCGACCCGCTTTGACGTTTCGCGCACGCCGATCCGAGAAGCGCTGCATCAACTCTCGACCTCCGGCCTGATCGAGTTGCGGCCGCGCCGGGGAGCGATCGTGACGCCGGTGACGACAGAGGACCTCGTCGAGATGTTCGAAACAATGGCCGAAATGGAAGCGGTCTGCGGCCGGTTGGCGGCTCGGCGCATGACCGATGATGAACGCAGGGGCCTGCTCGATGCGCATGAAGCCTGCCGCCTGGCCGCCGAAACCGAAGACATCGAACTCTATTACGAGCGGAACGTGGACTTCCACAGGGTCATCTATACGGGGAGTCAAAATGGATTTTTGGCCAACGAGGTCCGTCAGCTTCGCCGACGGCTGCAGGCTTACAGGCGGCTCCAGCTACGTGTTCGCGGCCGAATGTCCAGCTCTTTCGCTGAGCACGAGGCGATTGTCGAGGCAATCATGGCGGGTGAAGAGGTAAGGGCGGAAGAGGCCCTTCGCGCCCATATCATGATCCAGGGAGAGCGCTTCAACGACCTTCTCATGTCCGTGAATTCGTTGAAAAAGTCGGGAGAGTAGTCCCTTTGTGCTGACGGGGATAACCGGCGGGAATGCGTATCCTTTTCCCGATAGATGCCCTGTTCCAACGGTTCTCCGCTATGGTGCGCTCATGAACATCCTCTGTGTCACGCCGAACGTTTCCATGGACCGGATTTTGAGCGTGTCGGGTTTTGCTGCCGGCGACGTTTGCCGGGCACGCTCGGTCGCCGTGACGTGCGGTGGCAAGGGGATCAACGTGGCCCGCGCGGTGCGGCGCCTGGGTCACCGGTCCACATGTGCCGGTTTTCTGGGCGGTAACACCGGCCGTTTGGCGGCGGAAGCGGTGCGCCTCGAAGGTCTGGACGCCACCTGGACATGGGTTGATGGAGAAACCCGCAACTGTATCACCATCGTTAGCGACAATGGCGAGACAACGGTTGTCAATGAGCCCGGCGCCTCCGTCACGGACGACGATTGGTACCGACTCGCTGCGAGTGTTGCCGAGGCAGTAAACTGCGCCGACGCGGTGTGCATCAGCGGCAGCCTCCCTCCGGGAGTACCGGACGGCGGGCTTGAGCAGCTGATTCAGACCGCCAAAGATTCGCGAAAACCGGTTTGGGTTGATACCAGCGGCGACGCGTTGGCAGATGCCATCGGCGCCCGGCCCACCGGCATTAAGATCAATGCCGCCGAAGCAAGTTGGCTGATGGGAGAGAAGGTGAATTCCATCGCTCAATCCATTGTGATTGCGGAAAAAAAGTAGAAACAATGGTGTAGAAGAAGTGGTTGTAACCCAGGCGGCCGAAGGCGCCGTAATGGTATGTAACGAGGGGACATGGTGTGCTCGCCCTCCGACAATCAGCGTGGTCAGTGCCGTCGGTAGCGGCGACTGTTTTCTCGCCGGGCTTATGGTGGGAATGCTGCAAGAACAAGAGCCGGCGGAAGCCTTGCGTCTGGCCGCCGCTGCTGGCGCCGCCAATGCGCTTCAAGTTTCTACCGGTGAAATCGATCGAGTAGATTTGGAGCATATTCACGCCAAAATAAGGATCGAAGCGGTAAGCTCGTGAAAATTGAGGAAATCGTGAACGTGCATTGGAGACGATGAGGACATGATGAAACGCGCCCTGGTGATCGTGCAGCAGGAAACGTCCAGTCCGGGACGGGTGGGAGATCGCCTGCGCCAGATGGGCTTCGATTTGGATATCCGCTGTCCGAACAT
>CAKZLS010000334.1 GCA_937127205.1 uncultured Rhodospirillales bacterium | reverse complement strand
TCGTGACCTGGAACACCTCAGTCACGGCAGGGCCGGACTATCCGACCCAGTATCGGCTCAGTCGATGGCGATCAGGGCGGCGGAGACCACGCGGTCGTCGATCAGCAGAACGTTGTAGGTGCGGCACGCCGCGCCGGTGTCCATCCATTCCAGGACCACGCCGGCCTCTTTCAGGCCCTCGCGCAGGCCGGCGGGCGGGGGCAGCGCGCGGGGGCCGCAGCCGACCACCAGGATCTGGTTGGCCTCGACGCTGGCGGTGACTTCAGCGAGGGACTCCAGCGTGATCTGATCGGGGGCGGTCACGGACCAGGCGACGGTGCGGGTGGGAAAGACGATAACCGAGCCGCTGTGGGTCTCGCCGGTGATGCGGAAGGTGCCGTTGCCGTAGGCCTGGATGAGCTGGCTGCCCTCGGGGAGCGGCGGTGTAATGTCCAGGCCGGGCATGGCGTCAGGGGGCTTCCTCAACGGCCGCGTCCTTGGTGGGCGCGCCGCGGCGCAGTTGGAAATAGAGCAGCAGCGGGACGGCCAGGCAGACGGACGAATAGGTGCCGATCAGCACGCCCCAGATCATCGCCAGGCTGAACCCGCGGATCACCTCGCCGCCGAGGAAATAGAGCGAAAGCAGCGCCAGCAAGGTGGTCACGCTGGTCATCACGGTGCGCGACAGGGTGGCGTTGATGGACATGTTGAGCAGCGCCGGAAGTTCCATCTTTTTGTATTTTCGCAGGTTCTCGCGGACCCGGTCGAACACCACCACGGTGTCGTTGATGGAATAGCCGGCGATGGTCAGCACCGCCGCAACGGTGGAGAGGTTGAACTCCAAACCGAGCAACGCGAACAGGCCGATGGTGGTGAGCACGTCGTGGAGAAGGGCGACCACCGCCGCCATTCCGAATTGCCATTCGAAGCGAAACCAGATGTACACCAAAATCGCGAAGATGGCCGCAGAGACGGCGTAGATGCCATCCCAGAACAGCTCGTCGCTGACCTTGGGTCCGACGAATTCGGTGCGCCGGTATTCCACGTTGTCGCCGAGGGTTTCCTTGACCAGCGACACCGCGGCCTGCTGGGCCGCTTCGCCGCCGTCTTGCTCCTGAAGGCGGATCAGGACATTGTCCGGCGCGCCGAACTCCTGCAGCGCCACCTCGCCGAGGCCGAGGCCGGACAGCGTGCTGCGCATGGTGGCGATATCGGCCGGCCCATCGGTGCGCACATCGAGCAGAATGCCGCCGCGGAAGTCGATGCCGTAGTTGAGGCCCCGGGTGAGGAACAGGGCGATGGACGCCACCACCATGGCGATGGAGAAGACGAAGAACACCTTCCGCCAGGGGATGAACGGGATGGATGTGTTTTCGGGGACCAGCCGCAGACCGCGCATGATGAATTTCCTAGATCGGCAGGGCTTGCGGCTTGCGGCGCCGCAGCCAGGTTACGATCACCAAACGCGTCAGCATAATGGCGGTGAACATGGACGCGGCGATGCCGATGGCCAACGTGACCGCGAAACCGCGAATGGGGCCGGAGCCGAAGGAGTACAGCAAAATGGCCGCGATCAGCGTCGTGAGATTGGCGTCGACGATGGTGGTCAGCGCCCGCGAGAAGCCCGCGTCGATGGCCGATATGGGCGTCCGGCCGGCGCGCACCTCCTCGCGGATATGCTCGAAAATAAGCACGTTGGCGTCCACCGCCATGCCGATGGTCAGCACGATGCCGGCAATACCAGGGAGCGTCAGCGTGGCCTGCAACGCCGACAGCGCGCCGAAGATCAGCACCATGTTCACGAACAACGAGATATTGGCCACCAGCCCGAAAAAGCCGTAGGCCACGACCATGAACACCGCGACCGCGATCAACCCGACGATACTGGCCAGTTTGCCGGCCTCGATGGAATCGGCGCCGAGCCCAGGCCCGACGGTGCGTTCCTCCAGAATGGTCAGTGGCGCCGGCAGCGCGCCCGCGCGCAGCAACAGCGCCAGGTCCTGGGCTTCCGCCACCGTGAACCGGCCGCTGATCTGGCCCGAGCCGCCGAGAATGGGTTCGTTGATGCGGGGCGCGCTGATGACCTCTTTGTCCAACACAATGGCGAGGCGCTGCCCCACATTGTTGCTGGTGGCGCTGCCGAACCGCTTGCCGCCGATGGTGTCGAAGCGGAAATTGACGATCGGCTCGTTGGTGCGGGCGTCGAAG
>CAKZLS010000333.1 GCA_937127205.1 uncultured Rhodospirillales bacterium | reverse complement strand
GAGTCACGATCTTGCGGCGAAGCTAAACGCGCTTACAGCGCGACCACTAGCGATCCGATGGGGCCGTGCTTTAGCCCCATAGCGCCGGCTCGGGCGGATGGATTGTCCCGTTGTCGAAGCGCAGCGGTGGTTCGCGGTCTTTTGCCAGCCAAAGCGGGCCGTCCAGATCCACCACCTGGGCATCAGCGGCCAGCAAGGTGGCCGGCGCCATGGCGAGGGACGTGCCCACCATGCACCCGACCATAATTGCGAACCCGGCATCGCGGGCGGTGTCGGCGAGGCGAAGAGCTTCAGTTAATCCTCCCGTCTTGTCGAGCTTGATGTTGACCATCCGATAGCGATCGGCGAGGGCGGGGAGGTCGGCCGCGGTGTGGCATGACTCGTCCGCGCACAGCGCAATCGGCAGCGACAGACCGGCAAGCGCGCCGTCTTCGCCGGCCGGCAAGGGTTGTTCGATCATTTCCACCCCGAGTTCGGCCAGTGCATCGCATGACCGCTGCAGAAGGGCGGCGGTCCAACCCTCGTTGGCATCGACCACCAATCGCGCCGCGGGAGCCGCTTCGCGAACCGCGCGCACCCGTTCCACCACATCGTCGGCGCCGAGCTTGATTTTCAGCAGCGGTCGGTCGGCGAGTGCGCGTGCGGCGGCGGCCATTTCCGCCGGCGTGTCGAGGCCGATGGTTTCGGCGGTGACCGCAGGCGGCGGAGGGGCGAGCCCGGCAAGGTCCCAAGCCCGGCGGCCGCGCTGTTTGGCCTCCAGGTCCCAAAGCGCGCAATCCACGGCGTTGCGAGCGGCGCCGGCCGGCAGTGCGGATTGCAGGGCCTCAGCGTGCCGGCCACCGGCAATGGCCGCCGACAGCGCCTTGATCTGCTGGGTGACGGTGGCGGTGCTTTCGCCGTAACGCGGGTAGGGGACGCATTCGCCCCGCCCGCGCGCGCCGTGGTCCTCTATTTCGATGACCACTACGGCGGCCTCGCTCTTCGTTCCGCGCGAGATCGTGAAGGGGCGCTCCAGCGGCCAGCGCTCCGTGCTCACCGTTAGGGCGCGTGTCACGGGGAAAGACAGTCAACCAGCCGGCCAGCGTCCGTCGCCACCGGATCGACGCAGGGCAGCGACAGGTTGTCTTCGAGCTTGGCGAGATACCCGTCCACATCCGACGGAGGCATGCCGCTGGTATTTACCGCGACACCGATGCAGCGAACCCCCGGGCTGGTCAGCCGCGCGGCCGAGACATTGGCGTCGATACACTCGGCGATACCGGGAAGCGGCCGGTCGGGCAAACCCCGCATGTGGGTCCGCGTGGGTTCGTGACACATCACCAGGACGTCGGCCTGCGCGCCATGCAGCAGGCCCAGGCTGACGCCGGCGAACGACGGGTGGAACAGCGATCCCTGGCCTTCGATGATATCCCAGTGATCGGGATCGTTGGCCGGGCTCAGCCATTCGGTGGCGCCCGAAATGAAATCCGCGACCACCGCATCCACCGAGACCCCGCCGCCGGCGATGACGATACCGGTCTGTCCGGTGGCGCGGAAGTCGGCCTTGATGCCGCGCGCCCGCATCGCCGTCTCTAAGGCCAGCGACGCGTACATCTTGCCCACGGAGCAATCGGTACCAACCGTAAGCAGGCGTTTGCCCGCGCGCGGCGATCCCGTGCCCACATCGAACACACGGTCGGGGTGGCGCACGTCGAACAATCGCCGTCCGCAGCGCTCGGCGGTTTGGCGAAGGCGGGGATTATCGCTGAGCCGGTCGTGAAGGCCGCTGGCCAGGTCGAGGCCGGCCTCCAGCGCGCGGACCAGCGTATCCGTCCAGTCTTCCGCAATAACGCCGCCCCGGTTGGCCACGCCCACGATCAGCGTGCCGGCGCCGGCTTTTGCGCCTTGTTCGATCGTCATTTCCGGAAGGGCCAGTTCGGCGCGGCAACCCGGCAGCCGGACCTGTCCGACGCACCACTCCGGGCGCCAATGAAGCACCCCCACGGCGGTTTTTGCGGCCAACTGATCTCGGGCGTCGCCGACGAACAACAGATACGGTGTGCGCAGAACGGTCATGATCTTCTCTATACAAGCAATATCCGGGGCTCGTCTATGGGATGACTATGACACGGTCGCTCATCGTTGCCGTGGTGCGAGATGGGTTTCATTCGCTTTTGCGGAATTGGCGCTTGAATCTGTTGCGTTTCTGACACATTTACAGAAAGTTATATTAAAATGTGAATGCACTAAAGGTCCTGTAAGAGCAACATTATGACCCTGATAGCGAAAAATAGCGAAATCAAGTTATATGACGGCATAATCGTCAAGTTATTAACCAAATCTTAAGTAATACTGGGGACGTAAAAACAAGTATTAAAAATGTATTGACTTTTTATGCAATATTGGTAAATTAATGTCTGTTTTATTGACGCAACCTGCGCTTACAATAAAAAGAATCGCGTAGGAAAAAAGGGAAGGGCCTCGCCATCGGCCCTTTTTTGTTGGAGAGTGCGTATGAAGCGATTTTTCGGATTTGTGGTTCTTTATGGAGTTCTCGGCGCCGCCGCGTGGGGGGTGATCGACGCCGAACAAGAGCAGGGGGCGTCGCCACTGGCTGCGTCTGCTTCTACCATCGAGTTGCGTGCTCACACGCCTGGACATGCCCAATCTGATACGTTGTCTTCTCGTTCCCTATCGCTTGCTTCGCCGGTCGTTCCGATGCCGGCTCCCGCGCCGAAAACACCCTTGTTGGGTGAGATCGGGGAGGATTTGAAATCGGAATTCCGCTGTCTTGCTCTCAATGTTTATTGGGAAGCCCGGTCGGAATCGTCTTTGGGTCAGTTCGCGGTGGCGGCCGTGACCCTCAACCGGGTTGCCCATAAGCGCTTCCCGGGATCCATCTGCGAAGTGGTCCAACAGGGCGGCTTCGAGCGACGCCACCGTTGCCAGTTTTCGTGGTGGTGCGACGGCAAGAGTGACGATCCCACCAACGACGCGGCGTGGCAGGCGGCCAAGTCCATCGCCTACACTGCACTGTTCTTTGATCCGCCGGATCCCACCGGCGGCGCGCTCTGGTACCACGCGGATTATGTTGACCCGCATTGGCGGAGCGCCATGTCCGAGACCGCCACCATCGGCCGTCATATCTACTATCGCAAGCCGGTGCGCGAGAAACGCACGACCGTCGCTTCCAATTCCTAGAGCCCAGCCCGTTCAGGTCGACCTGATCTGAACGGGCGCTCAAGCCTTAACCGATTGAATTATCGAGCAGCTAAACCCGATCGAGTGGTTCCACTTGATGGGATCCTGCTCTGATTGGTTCGCTTGGTAAAGTTCGGCGAGCGCGTCGCGCAGGATATCCGTTGCGGGATCCACGTGGGTGCGTTCGTTGTTTCGCGGTACCAGAGCAGGCGCAACGCTACGACGGGTCTTCGGCAAGGCCGGCCTTGTAGCGCCGCCAATTGCCCACGTACTTGGCGGTGCCTTCTGCCGTGCGTTCGGCCTGTTCGGGTGTTACCTGCTTAACTACCTTGCCGGGCGCGCCCAGAACCACCGAGTTGTCCGGGATTTCCTTGCCTTCGCCGATCAGCGCCTTGGCGCCGATCAGGCAATTCCGGCCGATCTTGGCGCCATTGAGAATGACGCTGCCGATGCCGATGAGGCTTCCGTCGCCGATGGTGCAGCCGTGCAGCATGACCAGGTGGCCGACGGTGACGTTCTTGCCGATGTTCAACGGAAAGCCAGGATCGGTGTGGAGAACGCAGCCATCCTGCACATTCGAATTCTCGCCAATGGTGATCAGCTCGTTGTCGCCGCGCAGCACGGCGTTCCACCAGACGCTGGCGTTGGTCTCCAGTTTTACCTTGCCGATGACCACGGCGCTCGGCGCAATCCAGTAGTCCTCGCCTTCGGTTTCGATGCGCACACCGTCGAGGGTGTATTTCATTATGGTTCTCCCCAGGTATGATCGCCGCACTGCGCCCGTGTCACCGGCGGCGCCTTATTGATTGCAAACGGTAACGGAATAACACGGATGGCCTCCATATCCATCAGAGACATGCGGACGGACGATTTGGACTGGGTGCTGACCATGAACAACGCGGCCGCGCCGCACGTGGGCGAACTCGACGGCGGCAAACTGGCGCAGCTGTTCGCCGAAGCCCGGGTCGCCCGGGTTGCGGAAGCGGACGACCGGCCCGCTGGCGCGATCATCTGTTTTTCGCCGGGAGCGGCCTATACCAGCGAGAACTACCGGTGGTTCGACAGCCGCTATGACGATTTTCTGTATATTGACCGGATATTTGTCGGTCGTTCGGCCGCCGGGGCCGGTATCGGCCAACGGTTCTACCGGGATCTAGAAGGCTCCGCGGCCGGCCGTATTTCCATGCTGGCGTGCGAGGTTAACGAGCGCCCACCCAATCCGGTATCCATCCGTTTTCACGAGAAATGCGGCTTCTCGGCCGTGGGCCGCCAGACCACCGAGGGCGGCGCCAAGGCCGTTGTGATGATGACAAAGACACTTTTTGCCAAATAGCACCGGACGGCGTGTGCGACCGTTTCAACCGTGTTGGAGCGCGAAGCGTCTGAAGGCCTTGAACAGATCCATGTCAAGATGCCCCTCGAATGAGGCCATCAGG
>CAKZLS010000332.1 GCA_937127205.1 uncultured Rhodospirillales bacterium | reverse complement strand
ACAGGCGTCGCCGAGCCGTTCGGACCACTGACCACCCTCGGTCAGATAGACAACATCGCCTTCGACCAAACGGTTGGCGGTTACGACCTGAAGCATGTCTCGAATTCCTCCAATACTATCCCGCGACGGCCTGCCCGGTTTGCGAGCCGGTCCAGGCGTCCGCGTGGCGAACCACGTCGCCCACGACCAACAGCAGCGGCGCATCGGAACACCGTGCGGTCAAGGTTTCCAGTTGGTGCAGCGCACCGGTTTCAATTCGTTGATCGGGCCGCGTTCCGTTGGCAATGACCGCCGCCGGGGTGGCCGGGTCCATTCCATGGCGGATCAGCCGTTGCGAAATGCTACCGGCCATAGACGCGCCCATATAGACCGCAATGGTTTGCTTCTGGTTGGCAAGCGCGTTCCAATCGAGATCCGGCTCGCCATCCTTGCCATGGCCGGTGACTAGGACCGCGGACTGCGCGCATTCGCGATGGGTGAGCGGAATACCCGTCGCCGCTGCGCAGCCGCTCGCAGCCGTAATGCCGGGCACGACTTCCACCCGCATCCCATGGCGGATGAGGTATTCCCGTTCCTCGCCGCCCCGGCCGAAAACGAAGGGGTCGCCGCCCTTCAGGCGCACTACCCTCTGCCCGCTGGCGGCCAACTCAACAAGGAGCGCGTTGATCTGATCCTGAGTTCGGGCATGGGCGCCCTTGGCCTTGCCCACATAGACGCGCTCGGCGTCGCGGCGGGCATAGTCAAGAACTTCGGGTGCCACCAGACGGTCGTGGACGATGACGTCGGCCTGTTCCAACAGGCGAAGCGCCCGCATGGTCAACAGGTCAGAATCTCCTGGGCCGGCGCCCACCAGGTAAACGATACCATCGGAGGACTGGATTTCCTGCGGCCGGTTGACGGCTTCCAGCATGCGTTCACGCGCCCAGCGCTCGTCGCCGTTCAATACGGCCTCGGCCACCGGGCCGTCAAAGAACCGTTCCCAAAACCGCCGCCGGGCCACCGGCTCGCGGTGAGTGGCCTGAACGGCCGCGCGAAAACTATCCGCGAAGCGCGCGAGCCGGCCCAAATTGGCGGGCAGCATGCGTTCGATCTTGGCGCGCAGCGACCGAGCAAGCACAGGCGCCGTCCCGCCACTGGATATGGCCACGGTAACCGCGTCGCGTTCGACTATGGCGGGCATGATAAATGTGGACAGTCCGGGGCCATCTACGACATTGACGGGAACGCCCACATTCTTGGCAACATTTGACACCACCACGTCGTCACATTCGGCGCCCTGAACCGATCCGATGGCGGAAATCACCACCGCGCGCCCCTTGACGTCATCAGGCACGAAGGCCCGCAGATGCAACTCAACGGCGCCACCGGCCGCCATCGAAAGCAACTCCGAATCAGGCGTCGAATATGGGCAAACCACGGTCACGCAGGCACCAGCCTTAACCAGAAGGCGTGCCTTGCGGGCCGCCGCGCCGCAACCGCCGCCGACCACCAGCACTTGTTGTCCCTTGATATCCAGGAAGACCGGCAAATGGTCCATGATGTGCCCTTATGCTCCATTGCCGGACCGGAACCTCGGTTTGAACCGCCGTGGTTCCGCCGACCACATATTACATCAATTACATTGTGTATTAGGTATTTTTTATCCTACCAGAATGTACAATAAATATATATTACATTTTTTATATGTGTTAGCGCTCTGGACTCGTGCCTCGAGGCTGTCTGTACCTCGATAAAATAGCTCGGGGATCGGTAATTAATCGTTAACGATAGGAACGCTGGAAAGTCGGATCGTTACCGCCGACCACTTGGTTTAATGACGTAGCTGCGAAGCTGGGCAAAATCTAACGCGGCGTCTTCGTAAAGCGTTTCGAGTGCCGCACGCTGTTCCACGAAGCCTTTGAGCCTGCCCTCCTCTACCACCGGCAAATGGCGGATGCCCAGTGCTTCCATGGTGTTGAGCGCGCTTTCAATATCATCGCCGGGAGCACAAACCGCCGGGTCTTTGGTCATGATGGTTTCCACGGATTGCCCCAACGCGTCGGCGGCCCTCGCGCCAACCGCATGAACAATATCGCCCAACGACACCACGCCTATGACGTGGCTGTTCGAGTCACAAACGATGGCAATACCGGTTTTCTTCTCTCCAAACAGTCGAGCGACGTCAACGACTGTATCGCCGGGGGCCACGGTTACGACGTCCGTACCGCGTTTTTTGAGCACCGCTTCAACGTTCATGCCTGCTTATCCTCCGGCGCCGCACGTAATGTCCCGCTGCGCCACATCCTGATGTCCTGAAATTTTGTAAGTCCTTCGCTGTTTATGCTGTTTTGGCCAAATCCTCAACGGCAATCTATCGCCTTCGCTGGCCTGCAACAAAACTTTGACAGCCTTCCGGAACAATCGGCCGATGTGCAGACGGGTTGACTGGCCGATGAAACGAACACCTCCTATGATGGCGCCGTTGATCGCGGCTTGTTGAACCGTACGATCGACACACAATATATTGGCGCAGTCGATATCTGTGATACAGTATCGTGCGCTTTCAACGAGGTTTGGACGAACGATGGACGATTTGTTTTCGCGTATTACCACAGCTTCGGAAAAAGCGAGGACGCAAGCCCAGCCTAAGCCTAAATCCGCGGCCAAGCATCGGTCTCAGCCCAAACAACAGGCTGCCGTGTCTGGCAAAAGCAAAGGCGAGGACCCAAGTCGAGAGCGCGGTTATACCGCTAACGACATCGAAGTCCTTGAGGGCCTGGAACCGGTTCGCCGCCGTCCGGCGATGTATATCGGCGGCACGGATGACCGCGCGCTGCATCATCTGGTGGCCGAGTTGCTGGACAATGCCATGGACGAGGCGGTTGCCGGCCACGCCAGCCGTATCGAATTGGAACTGGCGGCCGACAACCGGATCACGGTGCGGGACAATGGCCGTGGCATTCCCGTGGACCCCCACCCGAAATTCAAAGATAAGTCCGCATTGGAGGTGATCCTCACGACGCTGCATTCCGGCGGCAAGTTCAGCGACAAGGTCTACCAAACCTCGGGTGGTCTGCACGGCGTCGGTATTTCAGTGGTCAATGCATTGTCGGACAACCTGACCATCGAGGTGGCCCGCGACCGAACCCTGTGGACCCAGTCCTATGCCCGGGGTACGCCTCTCGGCCCGCTGACGAACCAAGGCCAGGTGAGTAACCGCCGCGGCACCACTGTTTGTTTCCACCCGGATCCGGACATTTTTGGCGAAACGGCAAGTTTTCGCCCGGCGGCTCTGTATCGCCTGGCGCGCTCCAAGGCTTACCTGTTTCGCAATGTGGAGATCCGTTGGAGCTGTGATCCGGCTTTGGTCACCGAGGCCGACACCACTCCGGCAACCGCTGTTTTACGATTTCCCGGCGGCCTCCAGGATTTCCTCGTTTCTACACTCGATAAGCGCCCTACCCTCACACCGGCGCCATTCGCCGGCCAATCCGATACGGCCGATGGGGTCGGCAAGGTGGAATGGGCAGTTGCCTGGCCGGAGGACGAGGAGGCTTTTTTCAGATCCTATTGCAATACCGTCCCGACCCCCGAGGGCGGAACCCACGAAGCCGGATTTCGTGCAGCTTTGACCAAGGGACTGAAGGGCTATGCGGATCTGGTCAACAACAAGGCCGGTTCCAAGATCACTCCCGAGGACGTTGTAGGCGGGGCCTGCATCATGCTCTCGCTCTTCATGCCGGAGCCGCAATTCCAGGGCCAAACCAAGGAAAAGCTCGCCAGCTCGGATGCCGCCCGGCTGGTGGAAAACAGTGTTCGCGACCACTTCGATCATTGGCTCTCCGGCGCTCCGGATACAACAAACACGTTGCTCGAAGCGATGGTCGAGCGCGCCGACACAAGGCTGCGCCGGCGCCAGGACAAACAGACTAGCCGCAAATCGGCCACCCGTAAGTTGCGTCTGCCTGGCAAACTTACCGACTGCAGCAACACATCGGCTGCCGGTACCGAACTGTTCATCGTCGAGGGCGACTCCGCGGGAGGGTCGGCAAAGCAGGCGCGCGAGCGTAAGACTCAGGCCGTGCTGCCGCTCAGGGGCAAGATTCTCAACGTTGCCAGTGCCTCGGCCGACAAGCAACGCGGCAATCAAGAGCTCAACAACCTAGCCGAGGCGCTTGGCTGTGGCTTAGGGACGGCATTCGACCTCTCGGCGTTGCGCTACGAGAAGATCATTATCATGACCGACGCCGATGTGGACGGCGCTCACATTGCCTCTCTGCTGATGACGTTCTTTTTTAGGAAGATGCCGAAACTCATTGAAATGGGTCATCTTTATCTTGCGGCACCGCCCCTTTACCGTTTGACACGCGGCGGTACTAGCTTCTATGCTCGT
The DNA here is from genome assembly GCA_937127205.1 of uncultured Rhodospirillales bacterium. Taxonomy (GTDB): domain Bacteria; phylum Pseudomonadota; class Alphaproteobacteria; order Rhodospirillales; family Defluviicoccaceae; genus CAKZLS01. The sequence goes on along the minus strand of CAKZLS010000332.1, from coordinate 5,467 downwards.
GACGACGCCCACAAGGACGAAATCCTTGCCAAGGAGTTCACGGGCAACGGAAAAGTGGATGTCAGCCGATTCAAGGGTCTAGGCGAAATGCCGCCGCAGCAGCTGCGCACGACAGCCATGGACCCGGCGACACGCACCTTGCTTCGGGTTACGCTAGCCGACGGTGCCCGGCCGCCGGAGCCGGACGAAACGGCAGCCGCGGCACAGCTGGTGGAAACCCTAATGGGCCGCAAGCCCGAGTTGCGTTTTCAATATATTCAGAAGCACGCACGCTTCATCGATGAGATCGACGTATAACGGCGCGCGGCTGTGAAGCTCTTGAAATGACTAAATCGATCCTGATAACCGGCGGTAGCCGCGGTATCGGCCGGGCAACTGCCAGGTTGGCAGCGGAAAGGGGCTGGTCTGTAGGGGTTAACTACGCGGGCAACGCCGACGCCGCCCAAAAGACCGTCGCAGAGGTTGAGGCCGCAGGCGGTCGTGCCGTCGCCCTTCGGGGAGACGTCTCGGTGGAGGGCGACGTGCTCTCCCTATTCCAAGCCGCCGAAAACGCTCTCGGGGCACTCGATGGGTTGGTCAACAATGCCGGCATTGTCGCCCCTTCCCTCCCTCTCGCGGAAATGAGTGCCGACCGACTGAAGCGCATGTTCGATGTCAACGTCTACGGTGCGTATCTGTGTGCGCGTGAAGCCGCGCGATATCTGTCGAAGTCGCGCAACGGAAAAGGCGGCGCCATCGTCAACGTTTCGTCGGCCGCCGCCCGGCTTGGATCGCCGTTCGAGTATGTGGACTATGCCGGGTCCAAGGGCGCCGTCGATACCCTGACAATCGGTCTCGCCAAGGAACTGGGGCCGCAAGGTGTGCGGGTGAACGCCGTCCGGCCCGGGCTGATCGACACCGACATCCATGCGAGCGGCGGACAGCCGGGCCGAGCGGCGAGATTGGGAGCCGGAACAGCCCTTGGACGGGAGGGAACGGCGGAAGAGGTCGCTGAGGCCATCATGTGGCTGCTCGGCGATGCCTCGTCTTACGTCACCGGCGCATTGCTTGATGTTTCGGCCGGGCGATAAACAGGTTTAGGGAAACAGTGCCTGCTGCTGCAGCCCGGTAGTTTCGTCGAAACCGCAGACCACATTCATATTCTGAATCGCCTGACCCGAAGCGCCTTTGATGAGGTTGTCGATAACCGACAGCACAATGGCGCGTCCCGGCACCCGGTCCGCGAATACCCCGATAATACAGTTGTTGGAACCGCGTACATGGCGTGTGGCGGGCGCGAAGCCGCTCTCCAACACATGGACAAACGGTTCTCCATCATACCGCCGTGCCAACGCTGTGCGCGCGTCGTCGGCGCTGACGCCTTCGGCCAGCCGGACATAGATGCTGGAGAGGATTCCGCGGTTCATGGGCATTAAATGCGGTGTGAAGTTTGCGGTGACCGTCCCCCCGGCCGCCAATGACAGCGCCTGCTCGATTTCGGGGGCGTGGCGGTGCTTGGCCACGCCATAAGCGTGTACACCTTCGGAAACCTCAGCGAACAGGCTCCCTTCCTTGGCTGCTCTTCCGGCGCCGCTGACCCCGGACTTGGCGTCGATGATGATGTCGACCGATTTTATGACGTTCGCCTCGAGCAATGGCACCAGCGGCAACAGACACGAGGTGGGGTAGCATCCTGGACACGAGACCAGGCGGGCTCTGGAAATGTCCTCTCGGGCCAACTCGGTCAGGCCATAGACCGCTTCCTTCTGTAATTCGGGCGCTTTGTGCGAATCGCCGTACCACTCGGCATAGGTTGCCACATCCCGCAGCCGGAAGTCCGCGGACAAATCGATGACTTTTACGGTCGACGGCATGGCCGCCACCACCTGCTGCGTGGTTCCGTGCGGCAATCCGCAAAACGCGACGTCGATATCGGTCCAGTCGACGGCGTCGATGGCGGTGAGACCGGGAAGCGTGGCTTCGCGCTCGACCGCGGCCAGATGCGGAAACACGGACCCCAAGGTTTTCCCGGCCTTACGGTCGGCGGTCATGGCGACAATGTCCACCAGCGGATGACGAACCAGCAGCCGCACCAGTTCGGCCCCGGTGTAACCGCTCGCGCCAATAATGGCCACGCGCACCTTGGCTGTCTGTTTTGAAGTCATGGCGTCAGTTCCCGAAATACGGATAAACGTAACGGCCGCGCGATCGCTCGCGGCGGCCGTCGCAGAACGTCTGCGCTCGGATCAAAGATCTTAGCGCTTGGAGAACTGGAAGCTTCGTCGGGCTTTTGGCTTGCCGTATTTCTTACGTTCCACCACGCGCGAGTCGCGGGTGAGAAATCCGCCCTTCTTGAGGACGCCGCGGAGACTCGGCTCATAGAATGTCAGTGCCCAGCTAATACCGTGACGCAGAGCACCGGCCTGTCCAGACAGCCCTCCGCCCTTCACCGAGCAATCAACGTCATACTGACCGGTGCGCTCGGCCGTTTGGAACGGCTGATTGATGATCATCCTAAGCGTCGGACGAGCGAAGAACGTCTCCACGTCGCGCCCGTTGACGGTGATCTTGCCGCTCCCGCGTTTCAGCCAGACACGAGCAACCGCATCCTTTCGCTTGCCGGTAGAGTAGCTGCGGCCGAAAGCGTCGATCCGGGGCTCGGTGTATACACTCTCAACAGCGTCGGGCGAGGAGACAATCCCCGTGACGTCTTTGAGATCCTCCAAGGTCTTGGTTTCTTCAGCCATCGCTTGATCTATTTCTATCTCTTGTTTTTGGGATTCATGGCCGCGACGTCGAGCAGTACAGGTGCCTGCGCTTCGTGCGGATGTTCAGAGCCTTTGTATACGCGCAGCTTGCGCATTTGCTGGCGGCCGAGCGGCGAGCGCGGAACCATTCGTTCCACCGCCTTCAGGACCGCGCGTTCCGGATGCTTGCCATCCAAGGTCTGCGCCATGGTACGTTGCTTGATCCCGCCCGGATATCCGGTGTGCCAGTAAAACACCTTGTCTTCGCGTTTGCGGCCGGTCAGGCGCACTTTCTCCGCGTTGATCACGATGATATTGTCACCACAGTCGATATGGGGCGTGTAGAGAGGGCGGTGCTTGCCGCGCAATCGCGAAGCAACAATGCTCGCAAGCCGGCCGAGAACGACGCCCTCGGCGTCGACCACATACCACTTCCTCTCCACGTCAGCCGGTTTTGCAGAGTACGTTCGCATCTGGCATCCTAATCGTGCGTTATTCTCGGTTAGGAGAAATATTTAGTTAAGCGAAAAGGTCGACGGACGCTGTCCAGCGCCCGCGAGAAGCGGCGGAGTATGCCACACAATCCCGACAAGTCAACGATCTGGCACATAGACCCGTAAATGCCTTTTGGCTGGGCTTCCCCTTCCAGCCTCAGCGACATCCAACCCGCGACCCGCGACCTTGTCATCCGGGCGGTTGTTTCTTAAGTCTTTTCATGATTGTCTGTGATGGAAATCAAATGCGTGTTGAAACGCAATACGGCATATTGCCGATCGTAAGTTCATCTTTTTAGGCCTCCGGGATACCTGACAATGCCCATCATCCACTGGACCGAAGACCTCAGCGTCGGGACCGAAACCATCGATGAAGACCACAAGGTCTTGATCGGTATGATCAATAAACTCGACGATGCGATCAAATCCAAGGAGCCCCAGGGGACGGTGAATAAGGTTCTCAGCGAACTGCTGGACTACACGGGATATCATTTCGACCGCGAAGAAGCGTTGATGAAAGCGGCAAACTACCCGGATTACGATGCGCACGCGCGCACCCACGGCACCTTGAAGGCGCAGGTTGCCGATATTCGCAACCGCTATGAACGCAATCCCGACTCAATCCACGAGCGCGAAGTGCTGGCATTTTTGAAGAATTGGCTGACCGCCCACATCTTGGGCCGGGACAAACTTTACGCGCCGTTCATGGAAAGCAGGCGCGAAGACGTGGAAAAAGCTAACGAAGCTTTTACTCACGAAAGCAGGTCGAAAGCTGTATCAGCGGACAGCTGAGGCTAGAGCTGAGGGATCGAGTAGGTGCCCGTGGCGTGGGCCACCGGCCTCTCGTGCCCCTCGCTATGTACCACGACGTCGGCGACCGCCAACCGCTTCCCCAGCTTTAGAATGCTTCCCTCCGCGAGCAAATCTCCCGGGCTGGCGCGGTGGAGAAAATTGATGTTGAAACTCGTGGTTACCGCAAGTTTGACCTCGCCGATAACTGACAAAGCCACCGCAAACATGCAGGCATCGGCCAACGCCATCATCATCGGTCCGGCAATCACACCGCCGGGCCTGAGCATGCTGGATCGATAAGGCAGACGAAGCACCGCCGTCCCTTTCCCGATCTCGTCCGCCTTCATGCCCATATCGAACGCCCACGTCAGATCGGCGCGGATGATCTCGTTGAATGCCTCGACGGAAATGGCCGGCACGATTGCTCTCCCTGTCTTCGTCCTACTCGTCGGTTGACGACAAAGGTAATTAACGTTTACGTAAACGTCAATTTTCTCGATTCCTTTGCGAATCCGGCGCCCGAAAACACCAAATTTCTTGCGCCGACCGCCACGAAGTTTGAACATTGTGGGCTTGAAACACACTGAGAGTAATTGACATGACCGCACGCACCGACACGACCACATCCGAGACCGATTCTCCCGTGCTCCTTCGTCACGATGAGAATGGCATCGCCACCCTTACCCTCAACAGACCGGATAAGTTCAACGCCCTTTCGGTGGCGTTGCTAACCGGCTTGGAAAGTGAATTTGAAGCCCTTTCAACAGATTCCTCGGTGCGCGTAGTCATTCTTGAAGGTAACGGCAAAGCGTTTTGCGCCGGTCATGATCTTAAGGAGATGCGCGCCAGTCCCGGGCGCCAGTCCTATGAGGCGCTGTTCGAGCAATGTGGCCGGGTGATGCTGGCGATCACTCGAATCCCACAGCCGGTTATTGCTCGCGTCCACGGAACGGCAACCGCCGCCGGCTGCCAGCTCGTTGCCACCTGCGACCTGGCCATTGCCGTCGAACAGGCGCGATTCGCGGTTTCCGGGGTCAATCTCGGCCTTTTCTGCTCCACCCCGATGGTGGCGCTGACCCGCAATATGCCAAGGAAACAGGCGATGGAGATGCTGCTCACCGGTGATTTTATCGACGCCGAGACGGCGCTCAACTACGGCTTGGTCAACAAGGTGGTCCGCCGTGACCGGTTGGACGAAGCCGTGGCCGAACTCGCGGAAAAGATCGCCGGCAAGTCGTCGGCCGCTATTGCTCTCGGAAAACAATTATTTTACAGACAGTTAGAAGCTGGAATGCAGGCTGCATATGAGCTTGCTAGTGAGACAATGGCTTGCAATATGCTGACCGAGGATGCCGAAACAGGCATCGATTCGTTCATCAACAAGCAACCCTTGCCGCCGTGGAAAGGTCGATGACGGCGGCCCCGGCGCCCCTGCACTACGACAACGCGGATCTG
>CAKZLS010000331.1 GCA_937127205.1 uncultured Rhodospirillales bacterium | reverse complement strand
CGGGATCGGGCACCGGCACATTGAACATGGCCAGCAGGCCGTCGCCCTGGAATTGGGCGATGACACCGCCGCGTTCTTCCAGAATGCCCGCCAACACGGTGAAGTATTCATTGAGCATATCCACCATGGCTTCCGGTGTGATGGCTTCGGAAATGGCGGTGAACCCGGCAATATCGGTGAACATCACCGTCGCTTCGGTGGAGATGGGCGCGATCGCGCCCCGCTCCTTGATCAAGTCCTTCGCCACCTCTTCGGGGACGTACTTTCCCAGCAGCCCGCGGACCAGGTTGCGTTCTTTCAATCCCTCGACCATGGCATTGAACGACATGGACGCAGTGGTGATTTCGCGAAAGAACGTGCTCGGAAGGGGTTCAAACCGATCCAGCCCGCCGCGCCTTAAGTTGGTTGCGGCATCCGACAGGCGGAGGATCGGATGTCCGAGGGCGCGCCCAACCAAGAGGGCGGCAATCACCGACAGCACCAAGATCGCGCCACCCACGTAGCCCATTCTCGTTAGCCGCATGACCTGTTCAGCTTCGGTTACGACATTCTCGCTGAAATAGACGCCGATGGTCAGCGGCTTGTCGGCATAGCGAAGGAGCTCCCGGGATAAGAAGACGTAGTTTTGACCGTCGACCGCGACATTGCCTCCCTGGATCGTCGAATCCAGATGCAGCAAGCCGAGCGGCGCCATTTCCGGCGCCCAAATGTCATCGACAACCTCATCCGCGAATGTGTCGAGAGGCGGCAGTGGCCGCTCACTGGTGAATGCGTCGCGTGTATCCACAAGCAACGGATGCGCGAGAACCCAGTTTCGGTCATAGAGCACAAAAGAAATCAAATCTTCCTCGGCGCTTTCCATGGCAAGAGTGCGGGACAAACGTCCGATACCGACGCCCTGAGCCAGGACTCCAAGGAATTTTTCTCCTCTGTAGAGAGGCGTGCGGAGATTGATCACAGTCTCGCCCAGACGGTCCACCCAGATGGGAGCGCCCCAGGAGGGTGTCCTCTGCTCACGGACACCCTGCAGCCATGTCGCCAATCGAGTATCGGATGACCGGTCGAACCGTTCAACATCTTCCCGGTCCCTCAAGAAAACGCGTTGCTGAAGGTCGGGCGTATAGAGCGCTAGTCCCGCCAACTCGGGCGTGGCGGCAAGCGCCCCTTGAACGAACAAATCAAGCCTTTCGGGTTCGCTGAAATCAATGCCGCCCGAGGCGAATTCCCGGGCAATCCACGCCGACTGATCGACAGCGGGATCAAGCTCCCTCTCAAGCACGCCGATGGTGGCGTCGATGACCGCTTCGGCTTGGATGGTCAGCAATTCAACGGTGGTCGCCCGTGCGCCCCGGTATCCGAGATAGAGCGATATCGCCACGGCCAGCAGCATCAGGCCGCCCCACCCGAGAACCAGAGCGGTTCGCAGGGGAATCTGAATCCCGCCGCCTTTGCCTGGCGAGCCCGTCATCCGACCTTCAACACATAATCGTCCTCACGTAACCAATCGAAGCATGGCATAATCTTGCCGGCGCAAGTCCTCCAATAATGTTCGAAGGTCGTCGTCCTTCGTCCCGACGGCTTGAAGCACGGCCTTGCCCAACTGCAGGCTGCCCTCCGCCGCTTCGGGCATGGCGTGGCTGACGCCCCGGGCGAGCAGACGATCGCGAACCGCCAAATTGCGGACCCGGGCATAAACAGGAATGCCAGGATAGAAATTGCGAACGGTGCTGACCAGTTTTTCCGTTTGGTGCATGTCGTAAAGGGTCACCACCAGGGCCGCGGCATCGCCAATCCCAGACGCATCCAACACATGGGCGTCGGTCATATCGCCGAAACGAACGTTACGGCCTTCGCGCTTGCCCAGGGAAACACGGCCTGGATCGGTATCGAATGCCAAGTACGGAATTCCACTTTTCTCGAGCATCAGCGAGATCACCCGTCCACCCCGACCAAACCCAGCCACCACCACATGACGCTTGAGCTCAACGGTCTCCGGCTCGGCGGAAGGCCCGGTGCCCGGCGCCGTTTCCAGCCGATCAGCCAGCATGTCGCCGAGCCTTGTTGTGAGCGGCGTCACGATCATCGTGACGGTGATTAAAGACAAGGCAACGGCGAACTGTTCGGCGCTAAGGAGGCCAGCCGCGTAAGCCGCCCCGAACAAGACAAAGCCGAACTCTCCGCACTGAGAGAGAATAAAGGCCGTCCGCACCGCCACACTTCGGCCCAACCCGAAAACCAGACCGAGCACGTACACGGTCGATACTTTAAGAAGGAGCAGGGCAAAAACCGCGCCTACAACCTGCGCCCAGCTGCTCCACAACAGACTAAGATCGATGGACATGCCGACGGAAATGAAGAACAGGCCGAGCATCAAGCCCTTGAAAGGCTCCACCGCCGCCTCGATCTGATGGCGGTAGTCGGAAGCCGACAGCGTCATGCCCACAAGAAACGCCCCCAGCGCCATGGAAACGCCGACCAGTTCCATGACGTATGCAGCCCCCAGCGCCGCCAGCATGGTTACGATGGCAAACGCTTCCATGTTCCGGCTTTGCGCCATCTTTTCCAGCAGCCAGGGAATGACATACCGGCCAACGGCCAAGACGAAACAAACCAAGGCAATGACCACCAGCGCCTCAAGCCAAAACGGCTGTTCGGATGTCATCACCGGTGCGTCCGCCAGAATTGGTACCATGGCGAGAAGCGGCACGATGGCGATATCCTGCATCAACAGCACCGCGAACGAAGCCTTGCCGTGTGGGGTCGCCATGTCGCCGCGCTCCGCCAGCATCTGCAGGACGAATGCCGTGGACGAAAGAGCGAAACCGAGGCCGAGGATAAGACCGATTTTCCATTCGAAACCGTTCAGCACGAGGTAGCTGGCAATGACGATTCCGGTAAGCACAACCTGCGCCGACCCCATGCCGAACACGGTGCGGCGCATGGACCAAAGCTTCTTGGGTTGCATCTCCAGCCCAATGACAAACATTAACAACACAACACCGAGCTCGGTAAAATGCCGAAGCTCGTCCACTTGGTCGGTGATGGCAAACCCCGACGGGCCGGCAATGACCCCGGCGGCAAGGAATCCCAGTACCGAGCCGAGCCCAAGCCGCTTGAATAGAAAAACGAAAACCGCCGCGGCGGCGAGAAGAATCACGGCGGCCAGGAGAAACTCGTCCAGATGCATTATCGAAACTCTTTCGGGGATCGTAATTGGCTTAACGCGGCTGGGGATTCAAAACGCAGCCCCTAGTGTCGAATTGTAACACCGATGTGTTAACGACAATGTCAGTGGAAGCAGCGGATAAGCAGCTATTTTTCAGCACGATGGAGTTTGCGTAACAATGACCATGATATTATTGTGCGTTGCACACCTATAAGCCTAAGGAGAAGCAATCCCATGACCGAGATGCTGGAGAACAAGACCTTCGAGGAAATCCAGGTCGGTGACTCCGCCTCGATGGTGAGGACGCTGCATAACGACGACATCGAAACTTGGGCCGCCGTTACCGGCAACATCAACCCAGCCTTTGTGGATCAAGCGTTGGCCGAACAGGACATTGCCGGAGAGGAAGGGAGCGGCTCCGGAATGTGGGGCGCGTCGCTTCTCTCGACAATTGTCGGCACCCGGCTCCCCGGCCTCGGAACCATCACCAAGGACACCCGGGTGCGGTTCCATCATGGGCCCCGGGTGGGCGTGCCGGTGACGGCAACCGTCACCGTCAAGGAGAAGCGTCCTGAAACGGGAACTGTAATTCTAGAATGCTTCTGTATCGATAATGCCGACAGCAAGTTGATTGAGGCGACAGTCGAGGTTGTTGCGCCAAAAGAGAAGATCAGGCAACCCGTGGTCGAACTTCCGAAGGTGCAACTTCGGCGCGACGACCGCTACCTCGAACTGATCAAGGCCTGCGAAGGCCTGGACCCCGTCACCACCGCCGTCGTCCACCCGTGCAGCGACGATGCGCTTACCGGCCCCATCCAGGCGGCCGAGCGCGGATTGATCGAGCCGATCCTGGTGGGACCGGAAAAAAAGATACGGGCTATCGCGGAGGAAGAAGGCCTGGATATCTCTCCGTACCGGATTATTACCACCGAACATAGTCACCATGCCGCCGAGAAAGGCGTTGCCCTGGTTCGCGCCGGTGAAGCCGACGCCTTGATGAAAGGCAGCCTCCACACCGACGAATTGCTCCATGCGGTGCTGAGCAAAGACACGG
>CAKZLS010000330.1 GCA_937127205.1 uncultured Rhodospirillales bacterium | reverse complement strand
AGCGGGATGACCGGCTTTTCGTAGCAACCAGCCAGCATTTTGTCATCGATGAACCGACCCAGCATTTTCCGAACCGGATCGAGATCGAGCTGCACACCGACCCTGACAACATGGCCAAGTCAACCGGCTTCTCCATTCCGCTGTACCGCGACGGCAAGGGCGTCTGGCGCCAGGGCACGGACCGGGCAGGAGAGATCGACGTGGCGGTGATCGAGATCGACCGCGCCGCCCTGCCCGACACGGGCGCGTTTCGCGCCTTTACGCCTCATCACCTGTATGATCCGCACTACCAGGTGGAGGTGGGATCACCGCTGCTTGTGGTGGGATTTCCGCTTGGTTTCCACGACACGCTGCATCACATGCCGGTGGTGCGCCAAGCGGTCGTCGCATCTTCGTTCGGGCTCCGCTTCCAGGGCCAGGGTTACTTCCTCACCGATGCCCGCACCCACCGGGGCACAAGCGGCGCGCCGGTGGTGAAGCGCGTTTCCAGGGAAGATACCAGGCTCGGCGATTTACCCTGGAGATTGCTCGGCGTGCACTCGTCGCGGCTTGACGTGGGAACTCGTGACGTCCAAGTGGATGAGGCGCTTGGGCTGAACTGCGCGTGGTATGCCGACATCCTGATGACCCTCACCGCGCGCTGAGCGCAAGATTGGGCTCAAGCAAGCCCGTCGCGAACAATCGCCGGAAGTGACCGAATCTGTTCGATACACTCATCGAGCGCACGCCGCTCCGTGGTCGACAGGGCCGTCACGTCCACATCTTTGGAAGGCGCCCGGCCCGCTTCCACGTCGCCGATCTGTTGGCGCAACAGCCACTCCTTGAGCCGCGACTGGACCTGGCCGAGCCGGGCGCGTACCGCGGGCGTGATCGCCCCTGCGGAACAAACCTTCGCCAACCGCTCCGGCGTGGAGACCGCGGCGACACCATGACTGAGTGCCAGCGCACGCCCCGCCACGGTGAGCGGAAACAACGCATACCGTTTGAGATCCAAGCGGCTCCCGGCTGCGGCCAAGCTCGGCGGCTGTTCGAGCGCAAGCGCCGGCGCCGCCAACGCAGCGGCAAGCGCGTGGATGCCACCGGTTTCGGCATGAACCAATGCCAGGAAATCAGCCTCCAGAGCGGGATTCCCGTAGGCTAGGTGGGCATCCAACAGCACATCCAGGTGCTCGCCGAGTGCGTCCTCGGGCCGCTTCGCCCCGCGACGCAGACGATCCCGCCACTGATCGAGATTACCGCGCCAGGCGGGGTTGTCGACCATCACGCCGTCGGCACACGCATCCACGCCGCCGTCGTGAACGATGCGGGCGAGGTGATCGCCGAACAGGGCGAACCACTCCCCCACGGGGCCGTCGGGATCGGCGCTATCGAAAACCAGGGCATTGTCCTGTTCGGCCGCCAGCAGGCTTTCCCCGCGGCCGGCCGAACCAAGGACGAACAGCGCGTAGGGCGCGGGAGGCCGCCCGGCGCCTTCGCTTTGCATCGCCTTCTCGGCAAGCACCGCGGCCCGGCCGGTCAGTTCCCGCACCTCGAAGCTGAGCACCCGCGCGATCTCCACGGCATCGACGCCCTGCGCGAGAAGCTCTCGGGCCACCGACGGCAATTGCGCGCGGGCGCGGGCCAGATCGGCCGGACGCCGCGCCTCCGAAACTTCATCGCCGAGACGGATCGCCAACCCCGCCCGCTCGCCCAGGACGGATTCCGCCGAGACCATACCCGCGACGCCACCGGCCGGATCGGTGACGGCAAGGTGGCGAATGCCCAGCCGCAGCATGCGGGCGAGACCGCGATAGAGGAAGGCGTCGCCCGGCTGCGAGATCACTGTCTCGGTCATAATGCTCTCGATCGGACGGTCGGCGCAGTCACCGCCATCACGGGCGAGAACGCGGAGAATGTCGCGCTCGGTGACGATGCCCCAGACGCGCCCCTTCTCGCGATCGCCGACGATAGCGGCGGAGCGACCCTCACCATCGAGTCGCCGGGCGGCTTCGGTTACGGTGGCATCGGGCCGCAGGAACAGTGCCGGCGCCTTCATCACGTGGCGAAGACGGTGGCGGTAAAGAAAGGGATCGAGCGGCGCCAGCGCCTCGCGGTCGCGGCCATCGGTCCAAGCCTCCGCCGGGCGGACGAAGGTGGCGTCGTACCAGCCGTCCCGCGCCTGGCGCTGGAGAATGCGGGTCTGGGCATTGGAGTGGCCCTCCGCATCGCCGAGCGTGACGATGCCCTTGGCCGCGAGCAAGGGAAGCAAGCGCACAAAAATCTCGGCGGTGGCGAGGGCGTCGTCCAGGGCGGTGTGACGATGGGCGATGGTCACGTCCAGCCGGCGCGCCAGATCGTCGAGCGAGTGTTCCTCCGGATCGTCTTCAAGCACTGCATACAACAGCTTGGTGTCGAGAAAATGCAGCGGACGCCACGGCGCGCCCATGCGCCGGGTCTCGCGCAGCAGGATGGCGAGATCGAAACCGACGCTCTGACCCACCACCACTGAGTTCCCGGCAAACGTCTCGAACGCCGCTTGGACATCGGCGAACCCGGGCGCGTCGGCCACCGCAGCATCGTCGATGCCGTGGATGGCGGTGGATGCGGGCGGGATCGGCATGGCCGGATTAACCAGCGTCAGAAAGGTTTCGTCCCGGCACACGTGGCCACCGTCGACACGGACCGCGCCGATCTGAACCACCCGGTCGCGGGACACGTCGAGCCCGGTGGTCTCGGTGTCGAACACCACGGCGTTGAGGTCGCCGAGTGGCGTAAAACGATTGACCCGTGGCATGCGTCCCTCAGTGTCCGTCGGCGTGTAGCTTGAGGGCGGCGGTTATGGTGTCGTGCGTGGGCGTGGCAACGCCGATCTCCCCGCCCATCCGAGCCACCGTTCCCGACAGCCAGGCAAGTTCCAGGCGCTTATGATGGATGAGATCATGGAGCATGGACGACCCCATGGTCGCCGGCAGGCCATCCACCATGGCCATGTGCCGCTCGGCGAGGTCGTCCGGAAGTCCGATGTCCTTGGCGTGCGCGACGGCCACCGCTTCGTCCATGGCCGCGCGCAGCAGCGCCCGGGTGTCGCGGTCGGCGCGTATCGGGCCGAGCGGAAGTCGCACCAACGACGTCACCCCGCTGACCGGCGCCAGAAACGAGACCTTGGTCCAGAGATCGACGGTGATGTTGTCGCTGATGGCGGCGTCCAGGCCCGCCCGCAGGCACGCGGCCTCCAACGCCCCCACCCGCGCGGAGCGGGTCGCGTTGACCTCGCCGAACCGGATTTTGGCCATGTCGCCCAGATGCTCGATAACACCAGGCCGGGAGATGGTCGCCATGATATACGTCAGGCCGCCGAACAGCCGCTCCGCCCCTATCGCGGCCGCAAGAGTGTCCATCGCGGTGACGCCGTTTTGCAACGACACCACCGCCGTATCGGGACCGAGCAAAGTGGAGCACGCCGCGGCGGCGGCTTCGGTGTCATAGAGCTTGACCGCGATCACCACCAGGTCAACGGGGCCGATGTCGGCCGGGTCGTCGGTGGCGTGCGCCGGCTGAAGGTGGACGTCACCGAGCGCGCTGGCAACCCGCAGACCACCTTCTCGGATGGCCTCCAGGTGAGCGCCGCGGGCGATGAAATGAACCTCTTCGCCGGCGGCCGCCAGTCGCGCGCCATAGTAGCCGCCGACGCCGCCGGTCCCGAAAATCGCGATCTTCATATTCCCTTGCTCCCGCCGCCGAGGCCGAATTATGGCACGGCCGCGGGCGGCGGGGACAGTGTCTTGAAGCGTGTCTTGCACCGGGTTTTCAGAGGATTTCAAATTTGAATCATGCGGCAAATCTTCATTCCGTCGGGCCAAGCCCCCAAATCCTGTGCTAAGACATCGGCCAACCAACAACAGGTTTGTGGCTCCGGAAGGAAGAACAGTGGCAAGCACCGCGGAAAAAACCAAAAAGCCGGCGCCAGCGCCCCCGGCCAACGAAACCACAAC
>CAKZLS010000329.1 GCA_937127205.1 uncultured Rhodospirillales bacterium | reverse complement strand
TGATACCGCTTGCCCTCACGTCCACCAAGGGAAGGATCAAGCGGCTGGGCGGCCGCCGTTGGACCCGGCTTCATATGCTTGTGCACGGCGCCGCAGTCCTTGCCGTGTTTCACTACTTTATGATGGTGAAAGCCGATATCCGGGAGCCGCTCATCTACGCCGCCGTCCTCGCACTTTTGCTCGGCTACCGGGTCGTCACACGGTTTCGGCGCCGCGCATCGGCATCGGCGCGCCGCTCCGCTCGGATACCCGCTCAATAGACGTGCGGCAGGCCTATTAGCCACCGTTGGTATTGTTTGGCGTCAAAGGGTTGCCTTGGGTGGCTCAAACGCGGAACACTGACCTTACGGCCATCCGAAGCCATTTTACGGAAACGGGAGCAAACGACATATGCCGCCATCCCCAACGGTGACCATAGAGGATATCCGCGCCGCCGCCGCCGCGATTGAGGGCGCGGTGGTGCGGACGGATACGGAACGGTCTTCGACGCTCTCAAAGCTGACCGGCGCGGACATCTTCGTCAAATTCGAAAACCGCCAGTTCACTGCCGCCTTCAAGGAGCGGGGCGCGCTGAACAAGCTGCTCAGTCTCGATTCGCGACAGCGCGCGGCGGGCGTGGTCGCCATGTCGGCCGGCAATCATGCTCTCGGCGTCGCATATCACGCCCACCGGCTCGGTATTCCCGCCACCATCGTCATGCCCGAGCACACTCCGAACGTGAAGGTCCGCGACACCCTGGCCCACGGCGCGCGGGTCGAATTGATCGGTGCGACCCTGACCGAGGCCCGTGACCAAGCCCACGCGCTCGCCGCCGACCAGAAGCTGACCATGATCCACCCTTACGACGACCCGCTGGTTGTCGCCGGCCAGGGCACGGCGGCGCTGGAGATGCTGGAAGACGTCCCGGATCTCGACGTTCTGGTCGTGCCCATCGGCGGTGGCGGGCTGATCAGCGGCATGGCGACGGTGGCCAAAGCCTTGAAACCCGATATTCGGGTGATCGGTGTGCAATCGGCCCTGTATCCCAGCATGGTCTACGCCCTCAGAGGGTTGCCGGTGGTCACTGGCGGCACCACCATCGCCGAAGGCATTGCCGTAAAGGAGCCGGGGACGTTGACCAGGCCGATCATCGATCGGCTGGTGGATGACATCGTTATGGTGGACGAGAACTATATCGAGCAGGCGGTTAGCCTTTATCTGATGATCGAAAAGACGGTAGCGGAAGGCGCAGGTGCCGCCGGCTTGGCGGCAGTAATTGCGGAGCCGGAGCGGTTCGCCGGGCGGCGAGTGGGCCTTCCACTCTGCGGCGGCAACATCGACCAGCGCCTACTTGCCACGGTACTTATGCGAGACCTGATTCATCAGGGCAGACTGGCGCGAATCAGGATCACTGTGCCCGACAGGCCCGGAGAATTGGCGCGGCTCTCAGGGATCATCGCCGAACACCGAGGAAACGTAGTGGATGTCGATCATGGCCGCGCCTTCGCGAACGTTCTCGCCAAGGACGCCAGCGTCGAGTTTTCCATTGAAACCCGTAACGCCGAGCAAATGACCACCATCGTCAGCCAACTGCGAAACGCCGGCTACCAGGTTCGAGGCCCAATCCCGGCGGATTGAACAGCGACCTCGCGGCTCGTGTCCGCCTCAGCCGCCAATCAGGCCAGCATCATTGCCGGTGATCCAACCACCGTGGAATGCGCCGGGCTCCGGGCGGACCCGTTCATCGCCCACAAAGCATCCATCCATGGGTTCGGCATAAAACGCCAGATAGTTGCGGAGCGCCGAGAACGCCTGGGTCGGCTGCGGATACGACCAGGCCGAGCGCCGGGACCGGCGATCGTTCACGCAGACATCGAAGTACCGCGCCACACCCTTCCATTCGCAATAGGAAGACGCTCCGAAAACGGCTTCCAGGTAATCCATGCGTACGTCGTTTCGCGGAATGTAGTAGGTGGGCGGATGGCCCACCTCGAGAACGCGCGTGGCGCGGAGAGTATCGGCAATGGTCACACCATTGAACACCACACTGACAGGCTTCGATACATCCTCCAGGTGGGGGCGCCGGAGATGATTCGGCGATGGTTGCCGTCTCGTGTCGACGGAAATGGGTCGAGGGTTGCGCTGCATCCAAAGTCTCCCCTAAGGAGTGTTAACCTAACGCGGATTCGCGCTCATTTCCAAGTATTTAAGGAGGAAAATGTGTCAGAAACCCAGACACTCGGGACCAGGCGACGATCAACTTGATTCACTAATCTGTGATACCTCCCCGTGCTACCAGCGGTGATCCCCCAAAATGCTGTCCGTCGAGGTCGTGTTCTAGGATCCACCCAACGCGCTGTAAATCTTGCGGCCGGCGCGGCCGGTCTGCGGCATCCCGAGGTTTTTCTCCGCCTCGGCGATGGCGGCGCGGGTGATCGGGCCGATTTGCCCGTCCGCCTCGCCGATGTCGTATCCATTTGCCAGCAAGAGCTTCTGCAGTTGCAGGCGCTCTGCCCGGGACAGACCAGGGTCGTCGGTGGGCCAGGGCGTTCTGAAAGGCGGATACCCAGCGAGGCGGTCGGCGAGGTGGGAGATAGCGAGCGCATAGGATTCGGCACGGTTGTACGAATATATGACATCGAAATTCTTGAAGACGAGAAAAGCAGGCCCCTTCGGGCCTGCCGGCAGTAGCAGTCCCGCCTGTCCGCCGCCCGAGAGCGGCACTCCGTCGGCGCGCACAACGCCTCGCTGCGTCCAAGTGGAGATCGCGGCCTTGTTCTCGCGCCCGCTGGGTCCCCGGTAACCGGGCGGCACCTTCACCTCGATCATCCACGGTTCGCCGGTGCGCCAACCGCCGCGCTTGAGGTAGTTGGCCGTCGAGCCGAGCGCGTCGGGAACGGAATTGACTAAATCGCGGCGACGGTCGCCATCGAAATCGACCGCGAGGCTCTCATAGGTGGTGGGAATAAATTGCGTCTGCCCGAACGCGCCGGCCCACGATCCATAGAGGTCATCCAGCGGCAGGTCGCCCCGCTCCACCAGCTTGAGCGCCGCGATCAGCTGGCGGCGCCAAAATTCCTCGCGGCGCCCGCCCCGGCAGGTAAGCGTTGCCAGCGCATGGGGCAGAAAATTGCGTCCGATTTTTCTGCCATAATCTGTTTCCACCCCCCAAACCGCTGCGATCACATGCCGGTCGACACCGAATCGTTGCTCCGCCGCTCGCAAGACCTGATCATGCTCCTGCATCTTTGCGCGCCCGTCCTCGACGCGCTGTTCATCTACCAGAAACCCAAGATAGTCCCAGATCGGCGTCTTGAATTCGGGCTGAACCTTAGAGACCCGGAGAACACGTTCGCTTGGTTCTGGCACATCGAGCGCCTTGTTGGCCAGCGCCGGGCTAACGCCGGAGCGCACAGCAGCGTTCTTCAGGTTGGCAACGCAGGAGGAAAACTCCGAGGCGGCGGCCGGGCTCGGCCCGACACCGGAGAGGGCGATCCACAGGATCGCCGACAGGATCGCTAAGCGCATTCAATGGCTCCAACACAATTCCAAGGACGACGGCGCCACGCGGAAAGCAGAGCGTCACCGTCTCTGGCCCTATTGCATATTCTCTCCACGCATTGCAACGAATTGGCGTGGTCAATTTGTGACGCGACTTATCGGCGCCCAGCAGCAGAAAAGCCGCTATCACCTTCATCTTTGAAGGGCCGAGCTTGTTGCACGACACGGGAAGAGTATGAATAGTCCCTGGAAACAAAAATGGGGAACAAGCAGCCGCCATGGAAAAGCAAGACCGCTTGCACGCCGGCATGAGCCCGTTTCTCCTGTATCTGGCAATCCTAAGTATTCTGGCGGCTGTTGCCTATGTGGG
>CAKZLS010000328.1 GCA_937127205.1 uncultured Rhodospirillales bacterium | reverse complement strand
GGCCTGCGAGCCGGCGGCGATGATGGCGTTATCGAATGAAATCACCTTGCGCCCGGACGCCGTTTCCACGGCGAGCTGGTTCTGGGACATGAACGACCCGACGCCGGTGACCACCTCCACCTTGCGCTGCTTGGCAAGACCGGTAAGGCCTTTGGTCAGTTTCCCCACCACCGAATTTTTCCAGCCAGCCAGTTTGCCAAGGTCGATGTCGGGCTCGCCGAAAACAATGCCATGTTCCGCCATCTCCTTGGCCTCGGCCATCACCTTGGCGGCGTGCAGCAAGGCCTTCGAGGGAATACAGCCGACGTTGAGGCAGACCCCGCCCAACGTCTCGTAGCGCTCCACGAGGACCGTCTTCTTGCCAAGATCGGCAGCCCGGAAAGCCGCGCTGTATCCTCCCGGGCCGGAGCCCAGAACCACCACTTCCGCATGAATGTCGCTGTCGCCCGTGGGTTTGGCGGGAGCGGGAGCCGCTTTTTTCTCGTCCGCCTTCTCTGGCGCTTTCTCCGGTTGTTTGGGTGCTTCTTCTTCCTTCGGCGCTGCGTCGTCACCGGAGGAATCTCCGGCTTCGTCTCCGGCCGCTTCCAGGGTCAGGATCAGGTGACCCTCAGATACCTTGTCGCCCACGTTGACCTTAACCTCGGCCACCTTTCCGGCCGCCGGAGACGGCACTTCCATGGTTGCCTTGTCGCTTTCCAGCGAAATCAGCGGATCCTCGGGGCTCACCGTGTCACCGGGAGAAACCAGGACCTCAATGATCTCGACGTCCTTGAAATCGCCGATGTCGGGGACTTTGATCTCCTGAAGGTTGCTCATTGTGATCTCCCCGGACTACAAGACAAGCCGGCGAACATCGCCGAGAATGAAAGCCATATAGGCGGCAAAGCGGGCCGCCAGCGCGCCATCGATCACCCGGTGATCGTAAGACAACGACAACGGCAGCATCAGCCTCGGTACGAACTCGCCGTCCTGATACACCGGCTGCATCTTGGAGCGAGTGACGCCGAGGATGGCCACCTCCGGGGCATTGACGATGGGCGTGAACCCGGTTCCCCCGATGCCGCCGAGACTGGAGATGGTGAAACAGCCACCGGCCATGTCGTTGGGACCGAGCTTGCGGGCACGGGCCTTCTCGCTAATCTCGCCCATTTCGCGGGCAAGATCGAAGATGCCCTTGCGGTCCACATCGCGAATGACCGGAACCACCAAACCTTCCGGGGTGTCCACCGCCATGCCGATGTGGAAGTACTTCTTCAAGATCAGGTTCTCATGGTTCTCGTCCAGCGACGCATTGAATTCCGGGAATTGGCGGAGCGCCGCCACCGAAGCCTTCAACAGGAACGCCACCATGGTCAGGCGGAAGCCCTGCTTCTTGGCTTCTTCGTTCATTTCCTTGCGGAACGCTTCCAATTCGGTGATGTCGGCGTCTTCGTGATGGGTAACATGGGGTATGACCACCCAGTTGCGATGAAGGCCCGCGCCGGACAGCCTCTTGATCTTGCTGAGCGGTTTGAGTTCGGTTTCGCCGAATGCCGAGAAATCCAACTTCGGCCAATCGGCAACCGCGAGACCACCGGCAGCGGGGGCACCGGCCGGCGCCGCTGCCTGCGGCGGGCTGGCCAGAACGCCCTTGACGAATGCCTGAACATCTTCTTTGAGAATCCGACCCTTGGGTCCGCTGCCCTCAACCCGACCGAGGTCGGCGCCCAGTTCGCGCGCGAACTTGCGGACCGACGGGCTGGCATGAGCCTTGGAGAAAGCCGCTTCATCCACCGAACCGGAGTCCGCCTGGGCCGGCTTTTGCGGCGCCGGCTTTTCGGCGGGCGCCTTATCCTCCGGCTGCTCTTTTTTCTCGGGTGCCTTTTCCTCGGACTCCTTATGCTCGGTAGCTTTTTCCTCCGCCGGCGCTTTTTCCTCCGCGGGCTCCGCTGCGGGAGCTTCATCTTCAGCCGGCTCCGAAGCGTCGGCGTCGGCGTCGGCATCGCCGCCCCCAGCCCCCTCCATCGTGCAGACCAGGGAGCCTTCCGACACCTTGTCGCCCACCGATACCTTGATTTCTACCACCTTACCGGAGTGTGGCGACGGCACCTCCATAGACGCCTTGTCGCTCTCCAGCGTAATCAGCGGATCGTTTTCGCCGACTTCATCGCCTTCGGAAACATTGACCTCGATGATCTCAACGTCTTTGAAATCACCGATATCGGGTACTAATACGTCTTGAACGGCTCCCATGGTGTCAGCCCCTTCTCGTTTTTCTTACCGCGGACGGCGGGTTTAGCTCTGGTCAGACCCGGACCGGGTTCGGTTTCTCGGGGTCGATTTTGTACTTCTTGATGGCGTCCGCCACCTTTGAGGCCGGGACCGTTCCTTCGTCGGCAAGCGCCTTGAGCGCGGCAACCACCACGTAATAGCGATTGACCTCGAAGAACTTTCGAAGTTGGGCGCGCGTGTCGCTTCGACCATATCCATCGGTTCCGAGGGTGACGTAGTGAGCCGGAACGAACGCCCGGATCTGCTCCGGAAATGCACGCATGTAGTCCGTCGCCGCGATCACCGGCCCGGTTCGGCCCTCGAGACATTGGGCGACGTAGCTGACCTTCGCGTCATCGGTGGGATGGAGCATGTTCCAGCGGTCCGCATCAATGCCGTTACGGGCCAGTTCGTTGAAGCTGGGACAGCTCCAAACATCGGCGGAAACCCCGAAGTCCTCTTCGAGCAGCGCGGCGCCGGCGATGACTTCACGCAGAATGGTGCCGCTTCCCAGCAACTGAACCCGCTGCTTCTTCTTTTTGCTGCCGCCCCCTTCCTGGAAAAGGTACATGCCTTTAAGAATGCCCTCCTCGCAGCCCTTCGGCATTTCGGGGTGGTGGTAATTCTCGTTCATGACGGTGATGTAGTAATAGACGTTCTCGTGCTCGGCATACATTCGTCTGAGTCCGTCATGCAGGATCACCGCCAGCTCGTAGCTGAAGGTGGGGTCGTAGGCGATGCAATTGGGAATGGTCGCGGCCGCCAGATGGCTGTGACCGTCCTGATGCTGCAGCCCCTCGCCCGCCAACGTGGTACGGCCAGCCGTACCGCCCATGAGGAACCCGCGCGCCTGCATGTCGCCCGCCGCCCAGCACAGATCGCCGACCCGTTGGAAACCGAACATGGAATAGTAGATATAGAACGGGATCATGCTGACCCCGTGATTGCTGTAGGACGTGCCGGCGGCCATCCATGACGAGATCGCTCCGGCTTCGCTGATGCCTTCTTCGAGGATCTGGCCCTTGCGGTCCTCGCGGTAATAGAGCAGCTGATCCGCGTCTTCTGGCCGATAGAGCTGACCTTCCGCTGCATAGATGCCGAGCTGCCGGAATAGCCCTTCCATGCCGAAGGTCCGGGCTTCGTCCGCAACGATGGGAACCACGTGCTTGCCGATTTTCTTGTCGCGGGAAAGCGCCGTCAACATGCGCACGAATGCCATGGTGGTGGAGTTTTCCCGATCGCCGCTGCTCTTTAGCTGGGCATCGAATATGCTTAAGTCGGGCATTTCCAGTGGGGGGGCGCTTCGCCGACGAACGGGCAGCGAACCGCCAAGGGCTTCCCGGCGCTCGCGGAGATACTTAATCTCCGGGCTGTCATCGGCCGGCCGGTAGTAGGGCGCTTCGCCCACCTTGTCATCGGAAACGGGTATCTTGAAACGGTCGCGGAAGGCACGAAGCGCGTCATCGCCCATTTTCTTTTGCTGGTGGGTAATGTTCTGGCCCTCGCCGGCATCACCCATGCCGTAGCCCTTGACGGTCATGGCGAGGATCAGGGTCGGCCTGCCCGTATGTTGCATCGCCGCGCTATACGCCGCGTAGACCTTTTGGGCATCATGGCCGCCGCGATGGAGCCGCCAGATGTCGTAGTCGCTCAAGTCGGCGACCATTTCCTTCAGTTCGGGGTACTTGCCGAAGAAGTTTTCACGCGTGTAGGCGCCGCCGTTCCGTTTGAACGCCTGGTACTCGCCGTCGACACATTCTTCCATGCGCCTGCGCATCAGACCTTGGGTGTCGCGCATGAACAGCGGGTCCCAGTTCGACCCCCACAGGACCTTGATCACATTCCACCCGGTGCCGCGGAAATTACGCTCGAGTTCCTGGACTACGCTGCTGTTGCCGCGAACCGGACCGTCAAGCCGCTGCAGGTTGCAGTTGATGACGAACACCAGGTTGTCGAGCTTTTCGCGGGTCGCCAGCGAGATCGCGCCCTGCGATTCCGGCTCGTCCATCTCGCCGTCGCCCATGAACGCCCAGACTTTGCGATTGGTCGCGTCGATGAGCTCGCGCTCGTGCATGTACTTCATGAACCGTGCCTGATAGATCGCCATCAGCGGCCCAAGCCCCATGGAGACTGTGGGGAACTGCCAAAAATCGGGCATTAGCCACGGATGCGGATAGGACGACAGCCCACCACCATCCACCTCCTGGCGGAAACTCTCGAGGTCGGCCTCGCTCAACCGGCCCTCCAAGAAGGCGCGCGAATAGATCCCCGGCGCGGAGTGCCCCTGGATGAACACCATGTCGCCGCCATGTTCATCGGTGGGCGCATGCCAGAAGTGGTTAAAGCCCACATCATAGAGGGTCAGGCTCGAGGCGAAACTGGCGATGTGCCCGCCCAGTTCCGTGGTCTTGCGGTTAGCACGCACCACCATCGCCATGGCGTTCCAGCGGGTGATTGTGCGGATACGCCATTCCAGTTCCTCGGCCCCCGGGCTTTGCTTCTCATCTTGCGGCAGGATTGTGTTCACGTACGGCGTGTTGGCGTTGAACGGAAGCGCCACTCCGGTCTCACGGGCCTGCTGAGCCAGACGTTCCATAAGGTACTGGACGCGCTCAGGTCCCTCGTAACTCAGAACGGATTGAAGGGCCTCGAGCCATTCCTGTGTTTCGCCGGGATCAATGTCGCCTTCTCGCGGAAAATCTAACATCTTGCAGTCTCCTCGCTGACCCTGTGGACACGCCGCTGTCGTTGTCGAAACCGACATAGGAGGCAAACCGGGGTGGAGCGGGACATCCGCACCACGGTTTCATGGGATCGATGCCGCACAGGCCTGGACCAATAGGTCCCATGTGGTGCGGCGGTCGATGACGTCCAAGCACGGATTGGCAATTCGATACATTTTCCGATCGACGCATCCGCGGCACTGTCTCCCTGTCGTTCACTCGCCGGACGATCTATGCGCGCCCGGTCAATTGGCCGGAAACTAACAATCAGTCGCAGTTGAGGCAAACGGAACATTGACCGTTCCGTCATTTTCGCGATTATTGCTTCGTACGGACGAAAAAGCCCCGCGCATGCGCACGGGGCTCAATCATCCTAAACGCGAGGGACAGTGCTCGCTTGCTCGCGGCCTCAGACCGCTAGTATTGGTTTTCCTGTCTCAATTGCCGATTCTCGGCCTCGAGCTGCCGGTTCCTGTTTTCCGCCGTTTGGCGCTTGTCTTTCTGATCAACGACATAGCCGGCGGTACCCCCGATCGCGGCGCCCGCGCCCGCGCCAATGGCCGCGCCCATACCCGGAACACCGGCGAAGGCACCGGCAATCGCGCCCAGCGCCGCGCCGCCGGCCGCGCCGATGCCGGCTCCGCTTACGGTCCGCTGCTGCGTCTCGTCCATGGTACAGCCACCCAAAATGATGGCAAACACAATCAGCAAGGGAGCGACCAATCGAAGGTTTCCGAGAGCTCTCGGCCCGCCGGTTTTGGTCAAAGCATTGTTACCCATCTCTCGTTTTCCTTCCGCCCTCTCAACTAGGCCTACTCGGCACAGGGCCATTTGTTCACAATCGCCCTGAATACCGTATCCATGGCCCGTTCGTCGTGATATTGCGGGTTAGCTTTGGCATATGCGACGAAAACATCAACCACTTCCTTGCGGGTCGTCGTGTCAGGTGCACAGGCAATCGCCGGAAAGTCGTCCGCGGCCGCCAAGACGTCATGGAGATGAATGCCACCCTCGAAATATCCTACGCAAAAGGCCTTCGCCACGGCGTGATCCGCGTTACTTGCTGGAACCGTGCAGATGTCATACAGATCCTTTGCCGAGTCCAGCTCGTAGTCGTCAAGACCATACATTTCGGAATCGGCCGCCCGAGCATCGGCTGCCATGAAGCCCAGCCCTACCGCGACAGCGATCGCCAACACTGTTTTTCTCATCACAATAACCCTCGCAATTTCTTTTTGGGTTGAACCAGCATGCTGCTGTCTCGCCCCGCTAATAGTCTCTATAGAGGGGCGGGGGTTTGTGAACAAGCCCCGTGCATACGCCTGTTTTTTGACGAAGCATCTACTCCGCCGCCGACGGTACAGGGTCATCAGACACCCCGGCGGGCTCAGCCCGGTCGGAGGGCCATTCTTCCTCGGGCATGGCAAGATCAAGAGGCGTTCCGGTGGCATGGGCATAGAGAACAAGATCGTTCAAGAGCTCGGCTTCCTTGTCCGCGTGCTTTTGGTTCCGGCGAATCGATACCAGCTTGGTAAGCGCCTGGACGTTGAAACCGTCATGCTTCGCCTCGGACTTCACTTCCTTGAGGTCCTCACGGAGCGCGTCGATCTCATCGAGCAGATGCTCGATTCGCTGGGCGTAAGCCGTCAATTTGTCGGCGGCTGCGGTGTTGCGGCCTATCATATTGGAGTGCTCCTCGCGGGTCGATCCGGGGCAGCGCTGTGGGCGGCGCGTGCTTGCCCCGTGGGTTGATCTAATGCTCTGCCAGAAAAACGCCCCCAGGCCAATGATTGAAACCTGGGAGTCTTGGGGATAGAGCATGGGTTCGGCATCATGCGCACGGCAGGAAACGGCCCCATGGAGAGACCCGACACTGAGTTCGCCCCCGGTAGCCTGCTGGATTTGCTGAAAAACAGCACAGCACATGCCCGCCGCCGGGGAGCGATCCACTCGATCGAAACCGCTCAGCATTTTATCGAGCAGGATGGCGTGCGGTTTGTCATTCGCACCGTTTCCGCGCTCACGCAAAAGGACCAAGCGCGCCGCACTCAAGCGGGAAAGCCCGGCGGCGGCGCAAGGACCGACAACCCGTTTCTCCCCTATGACCCCGACGTGTTCGTGGCGAACATCTCGCCAACGCACGTCGGCTTGTTAAACAAGTTCAACGTCATGGACAATCACTTGCTCATCGTCACCCGCGCCTTCGAGCACCAGGAGACACTGTTGAGCCGGAATGACTTCGGCGCTCTGTGGTCCTGCATGGCGGAATTCGACGGTCTCGGATTTTATAACGGCGGAGCGGCAGCGGGCGCGAGCCAGCCTCATAAACATCTGCAGGTGGTTCCGCTACCCCTGGCGAACGAGGGACCAGCCATTCCCATGCAGCCGTTCTTGGAAACGTCTGGCGCGACGGACAGGGTCCATACTCTGCCCGGCCTTTCGTTTGCCCACGCATTCACATGTTTGGACGAAGCGTTCGGTGCTCGGCCCTCAGTGGCGGAAACCCTGCATCGACGGTATTTGGACATGCTCGACCACATCGCGTTGACCGCCGGCCATAAGCATAAGCCCGCCCCCCATAACCTGCTCGCGACCCGGAACTGGATGCTTATGGTGCCGCGATCCCAGGAGTTTTTCGGATCGGTCTCAATTAATGCGCTGGGCTTCGCGGGTTCGCTTTTTGTCCGGGACGCGGGGCAGATCGATATCATCAGGCGCCATGGACCGATGACCGTTCTGCGCGCGGTCGGCTACGCCGCGGCCTCGCCGTTCCTCGCGGAGGATCGCTCTCGGAGAGACTGAAACGCATCAGAATCTCCAATGAACATTGAGGTTTAGTGGATTTGGGAGTTGCGCTAGGGGCGGACGCACCTAGATTTAGGCATATCAATCACCAATTGATGGTTAATTTGGGAGCAAGGGGAACGCGAAAATGGGAATTTTTGATTTTGTAAAAGCGGCTGGCCGCGCGCTCGGCATCGGAGGGGGAGAGCCGCCGAAGTCCGAAGACCTGGTCACGGAGCTGAGCGGTCTGGGCTTGGGCGCGGACGGGATGCAGATCGAAGTGGACGGAGACACCGTCAAAGTGAAAGGCACCGCCGCCAGCCAGGAGGAAAAGGAAAAGATCGTCCTCGCGCTCGGCAACGTGGAAGGCGTGGCCAAGGTTGAAGAAGAGATCAGCGCCAGCGACGGCGCCGGCGAAGCGACGTTCTACACGGTCAAGAGCGGCGACACGCTGTCGGCCATCTCGAAGGCGCACTATGGCAGTCCCAACAAGTACATGGGAATCTTCGAGGCCAACAAACCCATGCTGTCCGATCCCGACAAGATCTATCCCGGGCAAGTGTTGCGGATTCCCGACCAAGACTAACTAGAGTGCCCGGAAAGCGGGCGGAAGGAGCACGCCGGCGTGTCGACATCGTTGATCAAGACCTTGGGGGCTATCGTCCTCGTCGGCACACTCGGCGTCGCCAGCTGTCAGGCGTTCGTGGCCGGTCCCAACGACTCCCACGACCCTCTGCCGGCGCCCACCGAACAGCGGTCCTGATTTGATGCCGAAGAGTACCGGTTCCCGACGACGGAAAGTGTACGCCGGCGTCAAGGGTATCCTTCTATTCGCATTGCCGCTGCCGCTCCTGTTCAAAGCCGTCGGCGGCCTCTGGGGCGGGAACGTGGAACTGGTGCTGGCGTCCGGCGGCGCGTACGCGTTGTGCCTGGCTGGCGCATTGCTGATGCGCAAGGGACTGGTCAACGAAATCGAGCACGCGGAGAGACCGTTTTCGCGGACCGCGCCGGTGCCGTTGAAGACCGCCGGAGCCTCGTTGATGGGCATCGGAACGGTCGTGGCCTCCCACTTGGCGGCCGGACAGAGCCTGGTCATCTCGCTGTTGTTCGGCATCGGCGCCATTGCCGGGACCTTCATGGCCTACGGCTTCGATCCCAAGAAAAAAGACATGGCGGCCGGGAACCATGGCGTGGGCCGGGATCAGTTTTCACAGACGCTCTCCGACGCGTACGCCAAGATCGATCGTATCAACGCGACGCGCCTGCGCATCCAATCGCGCGAGTTCCAGGAACGGCTCGGACGGATCGTGGACGGATCACAGCGGATCCTGCAGGCCATCGAAGAAGACCCGCGCGACCTCCGCCGCGCCCGAAAGTTCCTGCATGTCTATCTGGACGGGATTGGCAAGGTCAGTGAACAGTACGTCCAGACCCACCCGAAAACCCAAGCGGCAGAGCTTGAACACAACTACCGCGATTTGCTGGTGGACATGGAAAACGTGTGTAACGAGCAGCACGAGCGCCTGATGCAAAACGACGTCCTCGATCTGGATGTTCAGATCGAGGTGCTGTCGACCCGGCTGAAGCGTGAAGGCGTCACATAGGAGACATCGAACCGATGACCGCAAACAAGGATCCTGAAGTAATCACCTTGGAGGACGCCACCAAAGTGGTCCAGGCCACCATCAAGGGCGACCTGCTCGGCTACGAGGATGCCGACGCGGACCGGCGCAAGAAGATCGATAGCTTGGCGGCCGAGATCGACATCAACGACAGCAATTCCATCATCTTTTTCGGCAGCAAGGCTCAAGAGCAACTGACCATGATTTCCGATCAGATGCTGGAAGGCGTTCGCAGCAAGGACGTAGGGCCCGCCGGCAGCGCCCTCAGCGAAATGGTGGTCACCCTGCGCGGATTTAACGTGGACGACCTCAAAGAGCAGGGGTTTTTCGCCAAGCTGTTCGGCGGCGCCAAACCCGTGGTCAAGTTTCTCCAGCGGTTCGAGGAAGTGCGCGACCAGATCGACACCATCAGCAACAAGCTGGACACTCACAAGACCGAGTTGCTCATCGACGTCGCCTCGCTCGACCGGCTCTACGATGCCAATCTGGAGTACTTTCATACTCTCGCGGACTACATTGCCGCGGGGGAGGAAAAGCTCCGCGAGTTGGACGAGACGGTGATCCCGGCGCTGCAAAAGAAGGCCGACGAAAGCAAGGACGTGCTCAAGGCCCAGTCGCTGCGAGACCTGCGATCCATGCGCGACGATCTGGAGCGGCGCACCCACGACCTCAAGCTGACCCGGCAGGTGACCATGCAGAGCCTGCCCAGCATCCGTTTGGTGCAGGAAAACGACAAGAGCCTCGTCAACAAGATCAACTCGACCATGGTCAACACCATCCCGCTGTGGCGCACCCAATTGGCCCAGGGAATCACGATCCATCGCTCCCGCGAGGCCGGACAGACGCTGAAGGAGGCGACGGACCTGACCAACGAATTGCTCACCGCCAACGCAGAAAACCTGAAGACGGCCAACGCCGAAGTGCGCAAAGAGGTGGAACGCGGCGTGTTCGACATCGAAACAGTCAAAAAGGCTAACCAGATGCTCATCGATACCATCGAGGAAAGCCTGCAGATCGCCGACGAGGGCAAACGCCAGCGCCTGGCCGCGGAGGCCGAATTGGTCACCTGCGAGGCGCAGCTGCGCAAGACCCTAGCCTCTGCTCAAGCCAGCGCCCGGGGAGCACCCAAGCCCGCCACCTGAGCACGAATTCCCTGGCTTCGTCACAAACCATGTCAGAAGCGCCATCCGGTTTCTTTTTGAACGCGCAACGGAAACCTGTGCAATCCCCAATGTTCCGCTATACTTAGTTAAAATAGAGCCTGGAAGGGCCGACCGGAAACCATGGACGGGAGGATCCGCAGAGGGAGTGCCCTCGCCGGATTGACAGGAAATGCACGGAACCGGTTCCGATAAGACGCAAGGGCAGACCATTCCCGGCGCGACGCCGCGGCTCACCGATCCATACGGGCGCCCTATTACTTACATGCGGGTATCGGTGACCGACAGATGCGACTTCCGCTGTGTTTACTGCATGGCGGAAGACATGACGTTTCTGCCCAAAGCAGATCTGCTGAGCCTCGAAGAATTGGATCGCGTGTGCTCCGCCTTCGTGCGGCACGGCACCCGCAAGCTTCGCATCACCGGCGGCGAACCGTTGGTGCGCCGGAACATTATGAGGCTGTTCCGGGGCCTTTCGCGCCACCTTCACTCCGGGGCGCTCGACGAACTCACGCTGACCACCAACGGCAGCCAGCTCGCCCAGTTCGCCGAAGAGCTTTACGATTGCGGCATGCGGCGGATCAATGTCTCTATCGATACCCTCGACCCCGATAAATTCCGGGCCGTCACTCGTATCGGCGATCTTGAAAAGGTCATGGCTGGCTTGGAGGCCGCCAAACGGGCCGGCCTCCAGGTCAAAATCAACACCGTGGCGCTCAAGGAAGTCAACGAGGCAGAGCTTACCTCCATTCTTGCCTGGTGCGGCGATCAAGGCTTCGACATGACCATTATCGAGGTCATGCCCATGGGCGATATCGGCGGCGAGGACCGCCTCGATCAGTACCTGCCGTTAACCACGGTGCGGCGAAGCCTGGCCGAGCGCTGGACCCTAACCGACATCGACTACCAAAGCGGCGGCCCCGCCCGCTATGTTCGCGTCGAGGAAACCGGGCAAAAACTGGGGTTCATCACGCCGCTGACGCACAACTTCTGTGAAAGCTGCAATCGGGTAAGGCTCACCTGCACCGGCACCCTATTTATGTGCCTGGGCCAGGATGACGCGGCCGATCTTCGCGCCCCGATCCGCGCGAGCGCCGACGACGCGCTGCTCGACGAAGCCATCCGCGCGGCCATCGCCCGGAAACCCAAAGGGCACGACTTCGTCATCGAACGCGGCCGCCACGCCCCCGCCGTCAACCGCCACATGAGCGTCACTGGCGGGTGATCGCCTAAAACCAACGTTCGTTGATACGGGCTCATCGCGACGGTCTGTTCGATCCACCAAACGCAAAGGTCGCGCGATCAAAGATCGCGCGACCTAAGCGGGGCCAAGCTGGGAGACAATAGTCAGCCGTAGCTTTAGGCGACCTGGCGTCTCCGCCGAGCGAAGCCCACGATGGCCACAAGTGCGGAACCGAACAGCCACACGGCGCCGGGAAGCGGTACCGGCTGAACCGATTCGACCATAACGACGAAGTCTTCGAAGTCCCCGTCATTAATGTTGGCGCTCAAATCTTCCCACGCCAGAATGTACTCAGATGGCGTCCACACACCGGCCGCCACCAGTGGCAGATCGACCAAGTCACCGGTGCCCTGATAGGCCGCCATATGATCGAACCCGTCCGAATTGAGGCTGGTATCGCTGAACCAGATCCCAGTGTTGGCTTCGCGGCTGGGTCTTGAATCGAGGAAAAAGCCAAACAAGTTGGCGGCAAAGTCCACACCCGTGTCCACGGAGTTAACGAAAACCGAGCCGTCTGTCTGGATCGACAAAACGCCTTGAGCGCCTGCCGCCGCGGCTCCATCGAAGACCATAACCTGCTTCGTCGGATCTGCCGCGTCATAGACCCCGAATACGTTCGTGGTCGCCAAACCGGCCATTTCGACGATCAGCGTGCTAACCGCTCCGCCTGAGGCAGTAACCGACCAAGTCGAGTCATCAACGTCACTAACCTGATCGGTTATCACGTCAACGCTGCTTGGCGAGCCAACGGTAATCCCGTCCAACACGCCTTGAAGCGACGCGCCTCCGTCCCCGAAAGTCGCGGCCCCAGCTGGTACCGCCCCATGAACGAGGAAGGGCAACCCGGCCGCCATACCAAACAAAAATTTTCTAAGCTTCACAACTAAATACTCCCATAGGTAGCAATCCCGTTGATATGCACAATACATACGATTGTCCGAATTTTCACCAAAAAAAGCAGAAAATGCCCGGTTTTTTTAAATAATTGCGTTAAGAGATGTAAGTATTTACCCAAATAGGTGGCAATCACCTCTAATGGGCTAATAATAATATTTGTATTGGTTTAGGTTGTATTTCTAAAGATGAAAAAATTTTATTAACATACTGAAATTATTAAGAAAACTGGCAATGGCATGGATTGCGGTCGATCTCCGCAGCAAGCGAGAGAAGTGCCTTCGCAACGGAACGTGGCACGGCCGTTCGCGCAACCTATTCGTGCAACCAGTAGGGGATCAGGTGACCGGCACGACCAAATTGAGCGTATCGGCGCCAATGGACGCCGTCAGGGGAAGTGTGGTGGCGATGTCGCCATCGCACTGAACCGGTTCGCCTTCGGGGCCTTCGACCACGACATGACCACCGCGCACAATCTCAATGTCCGAAAGTTGATGAAGTCTGCTCATCATCAGTGCGGTGCTGTAGCGGGCGATGCTTAACGGACCGGACGATTTGAACAAGCAGACATGGAATTCCGGCGCCTCGATCCGTGCATCGGGCGCGCAGCTATAGGGACCGCCGTAGCGGCGGCCATTGGCGATGACCACCGAAGCCGCCTCATGACCGACACCGTCGATGACCACGCGATACGCCGGGGACGGAAATGTAAAGGCGCTGACGCCGGTTTGCAGGACATACGCGAGCTTACCGACAGCCTGTTTGATGTTTCGATTGACGTGCGATACCACATGCGCGTCGAATCCCAGTCCGGCCATCATCAAGAAACGCCGGCCGTTGGCGACGCCTAAATGAACCCGCCGGGTCTCGCCGGCCGCAATGGTTCGCGCGATGGCCGAAACATTCCGCGGCAACTCTATCTCGGCCGCGAGGACATTCGCGGTCCCTAGCGGAATGATCGACAACGGCAACGGACTGCCGGCCAAACCGTTGACCACTTCGTTGATGGTTCCGTCGCCGCCGGCCGCCGCCACCACATCGAAATCCCTGGAAGACGCGGTGGCCGCGAAGGCTTCGGCGTCGCCGCGATAGGCCGTCTCACGGACGGTTTGCTCCACCCCAAGCCACGACAGTGATTGGCATACGCGGCTCAGCCGCCGGCCGGGCGAGTATCCGGCGACAGGATTGTAGATGATCAGAGCGCGGCGGCGAAAAAGCGAACCTTCGGTACTGGGTATTTTCCGGCGTGAAGCCTTATTCAAATTCTTGAGCGGAAGCGATTTCATTCCTCATTTGCACTATTATTTATGAAAAGAGAAAGACAGAATTTTTAACTTTTGATGAAACTGCATTTCTAGCATGTCTTGTTAGCGATTTATATTGTATCAGGCGATTCATGACATTGGCATATCTGCTTTGTTCATGGATTTAATTATTTTCACATGAATATGATTGCAACACCGACATTTCACTACCGGGCCATCTGGATTTCCGACATTCACCTCGGCACCCGGGGCTGCAACGCGGATATCCTTATGGATTTCCTGCGCCGCACCGAGTCGGACTACCTCTATCTGGTCGGCGATATCGTCGATATCTGGCGCATGCGCAAAAACTGGTACTGGCACCAGACTCACAACGACATCATCCAGAAAGTGATGCGCAAGGCCCGAAAGGGAACCCGCGTCATCTATGTACCCGGCAATCATGACGAGAGTTTCCGCGATTTCGCGCCGCGCCGTTTCGGCCGGGTGGCGATCCTTCGCGAAGCGCATCACATCACCGCCGACGGCCGCCGGTTCTTGGTACTTCACGGCGATCAGTTCGACGGTGTGGTAAAGCACGCCAAGTGGTTGGCCATCGTCGGCGACAGCGCCTACAACTTCGCCCTCGCGCTGAACCTCTGGTTCAATTACGCCCGCCGCAAGCTCGGGTTCTCCTACTGGTCGCTCTCCGCCTTTCTCAAGCACAAGGTCAAGAACGCCGTCCAGTTCATTTGTTGCTTCGAAGAAGCGGTGGTGGCCGAGGCTCGGCGCCAGGGCGCCGACGGGGTCATCGCCGGCCACATTCACACCGCCGAGATGCGCGAGATCGACGGGATCCTCTACTGCAACGACGGCGACTGGGTGGAAAGCTGCACCGCTCTTGTCGAGCACAACGACGGTTCCATGGAGATCCTCCGATGGGCGGAAATGGACGAGGTCAAGCAGATGTACTCGAAGACCGTCACCGAAAAATACGCCACCGAGAAGGTCCAATGCGAATCCTCATTGTCTCCGATGCCTGGTTTCCTCAGATCAATGGCGTCGTTCGTACGCTTGAAGCCCTGAGATCGGCGCTTTCCGGCGCGGGGCATGACGTCTCGATGATTACCCCCGATCAGTTCCGCACCGTGCCCTGCCCGTCTTATTCCGAGATCCGGCTGTCGGTCTGCCGTCCGTCCACCATCGCCAAGCAGATCGACGCCTGTCAACCGTGCGCCATCCATATCGCCACGGAGGGTCCGCTCGGCTGGATGGCGCGCCGCCATTGCCTTAAGACCGAAACCCCGTTCACCACCTCGTTCCACACCCGGTTTCCCGAGTACATCCATGCCCGCTGGCGGGTGCCGGTGTCGCTGTCCTACGGCACGCTCAGGCGCTTTCACAATCCGGCGTCGGCGATCATGGTGGCGACCCAGACCATCGAGAATGATCTCAAGGAGCGCGGCTTCGACAACATCCGGCGCTGGTCGCGCGGCGTCGACACCGAGCTGTTCCATCCGCGGCCGAAGAACTTCTACGCCCAACCTCGCCCGATCATGCTGTACGTGGGCCGCCTCGCGGTGGAAAAGGGCGTCGAGGACTTCCTCAAGCTCGACCTCCCCGGCAGCAAAGTCCTTGTCGGCGAGGGTCCGCAGCGGACCGAGCTGGAGGCCAATTACCCGGACGCGCACTTCGTCGGCGCCAAGGTGGGCGAGGAGCTGGCGCAACACTACGCCGCCGCCGACGTGTTCGTGTTTCCGAGCCGCACCGACACCTTCGGACTGGTGCTGATCGAGGCCCTGGCGGCGGGCGTGCCGGTGGCCGCCTACCCGGTTCCGGGTCCGCTGGACGTGATCGACCGATCCGGCGCCGGCTGCCTCGACGAGGATCTGGCCTCAGCCGTCCGGAGCGCGCTCACCATCGACCCGGCCACCTGCCGCGCCCACGCCGAAACCTTCTCCTGGACGGCTAGCGCAGAGCAGTTCCTCGGCAACCTCGACGTGTTTTGCTGACGCCCCTGAATTAACCCTACTCCCCCCACGAGATAGCGCTATAATTCCCGTAATATGTCGCCGCGCACCAAGCGCAAGGCGCGAATTGCAGGGAGAAAATGCATTGACCAAGGTCTACATGCTGAACAAACTCAGCGTTCCCGCCGACACGGTGTGGCGGATGATCGGCGGATGGAACGCGCTGGCGGACTGGCACCCGGCGATCGAAAAGAGTGAGCTGGACGAGGGCGGCGAAGTCCGCACCCTAAGTCTTGCGGGTGGCGGCGCCATTACCGAGCGATTGGAAGAGCACGACAACGCCGAACGCACCTACACCTATTCGATCCTCCAGAGCCCGCTGCCGGTGGCCAACTACAAAGCCACCATTAAGGTCACCGACGAAGACGACGGCAGTTGCAAGGTGGAATGGTCGAGCCTGTTCGATCCCCACGGCGCCACCGAAACGGAGGCGTCCAAGGTGATCGAGGGCATCTACCAGACCGGGTTCGATAACCTCCGCAAGCTGCTCGGCGTACCGCCGGCGCAATAAGCGTCGCGGATCTCTGTATTCTTCAGCTTCTTGGACGCAGCGTCGGGAAGGCGATGACGTCGCGGATGCTGGGCGAGTCGGTGAGGATCATGGCGAGCCGGTCGATGCCGATGCCCATACCGCCGGTGGGCGGCATGCCGAACTCGAGCACCCGGACGAAATCGGCGTCCAGCATCTGCGCCTCCTCGTCGCCCTGGGCTCGCGCCTCGGCCTGACCCTGAAAGCGCGCCAACTGGTCCTGGGCGTCGTTGAGCTCGGTGAAGGCGTTGGCGATCTCCCAGCCGTTCACATAGGTCTCGAACCGCTCCACCAGCAAAGGATGATCGCGGTGCCGCTTGGCCAGCGGCGAGATGTCCAGCGGGAAGTCGGTCACATGGATGGGCTGGATCAACCCCTCCTCCACCCGCTCGCCGAACACCGTCTCCACCACCTGGCCCCAATTGGCCTTGGGATCGATCTCCACGCCAATGCCCTTGGCGGCGTCCCGCGCGGCGCCCGGATCGGTGATACCGAGGAAATCCACACCGGTCGCCTCGGCAACCAGATCGGTCATGGACTTGCGCGGCCACGGCGGCGAGAGATCGATCTCGGTCTCGCCGAACGTTACCGCAAGCGCGCCGTCGTTGCTGGCCTTGGCCGCCGCCACAACCAGCGCCTCCACAAGCGCCATCATGTCCGTGTAGTCGGTGTAGGCCATGTAGGCCTCGGCCATGGTGAACTCCGGATTGTGCCGGGTCGAGATGCCCTCGTTGCGGAAGCACCGCCCGATCTCGAACACCCCGTCCGCCAGCCCGCCGGAGATGAGCCGCTTCAAGTAAAGCTCCGGCGCGATCCGCAAATAGAGGTCGATCCCGAGCGCGTTGTGATGGGTGACAAACGGCTTGGCAGTGGCCCCGCCGGCGATGGCTTGCAGCATGGGCGTTTCCACTTCCAGGAACCCGCGCTCGGCAAAGGTGCCGCGCAGCGCCGACACGATCCGCGAGCGCTTGACGAAGGCGTCGCGGCTCTCGCGGTTGACCGTCAGGTCCACATGGCGCTGGCGGTAGCGCGCCTCCACGTCGGTCAGCCCATGGTACTTCTCCGGCAGCGGCTCCAGCGACTTGGTCAGCATGGTCAGGCGCTGGGCATCCACCGTCAACTCGCCCCGCTTGGTGCGCCGGACCGTCCCCTCGACGCCGACAATGTCCCCAAGGTCGATGAGCTTGAGCAGCGCCAGGTTCTGTTCGTCGAGATGGTCCTTGTGGGAGAACACCTGGATCTTGCCCGACGGATCGTGGAAATCCATGAACATCCCGCTGTTGCGGTACGCCATCACCCGCCCGGCCACCCGGACTTTCCCCTCGGCGCGCTGCTCGGCCTCCAGCCCGGCATGGATCTCCTGCAGCTCCCCGGCGCCATGACTGCGCTGGAAGCTGTGCGGATAAGGCTGAACGCCCCGCTCGCGGAGGCTCTCGAGATTGCGCGCCTTGGCCTCCCGCGCATCTTTGGGCGAGGCTTGAGACGGCGGGGCTTTGCTCTTCTTGTCGGCCATAATCGGGGTCGAGTCCTTGGTCTTCTGATTGGAACGGATACGGGAGCATTTTCATACACACTTCCCCGCCCCACTCCAAGCCCTGGCCGGGCGGGCTTCTGTGAGAGCACGCTGGGTCCGGACGGATTGACGGGTCCGTACCACCGGGCCCGCCGGCATGTCTGTCAACCGGGGGGGGGGCCCCATCAAAAAGTCGATATCAACCCCATGCACAGTAGATTTTTGCTCTCAATACCCCCGAAAACTCGATAAGTTCTGTGGACGGCCGCGTCGCGGTACTGCTTGCAGCGATGATTAGGTGCAGCCGATTTCGCCTATCCTCCGGGAGTCGCCGCAGGTGTATCGGAGGCCGTTTCAGCCTTGATCACCGGCACGGCCACCTCGTTGCGGCGGAGGAAGGGAAGCGTCCACGGCGGGTCGTAGTACATGGCGAAGGGCTCACCGCTGGCTTTCCAGTCGGACCGTGACAGCTCTGAGTCGAGTTCCTTCCTCTGACGCGCGGCCTCCTTGGCACCCGTTGACCCGGTGAACCGCCGGACGGCAACCGTCCGTTCGGGAACCTCCACCAAGCGAACCTTCGGATTGGTCGGTTCCGGGGCTGTCTCCACGGTGTACTTGGCGGGCAGGAAGAACCGCATGGCATTCTCCTCCCCAGCCGCGGCTCGGCTTTGGCCTGGTGTCCGGACCGGGGTCTCGACCGGTATGGTCATGGCGATCTTCTGTGATTTGGCCGCGGTCTCCACCGGCGTGGTCATGGCCACCTTGGTCTGCGTCCGGTTGGCGCCGGAGATGTAATCGAATAACAGCCGGAATGCGCTGTTCCGCCCCCTTTCCTCGCTCCGCGCCGACACCGACGCCTCGGCGGCAAGCACCGGCGGATACCGGCGCACCTCGGTATCCTCGCTCAACTGGGCGATGACGGTATACGGCGCTTGCTCGGTGCCCGACCGCACACCGAAAACCGAACAAGCCGATAAGACAAAAGCGCACAGAGACACAGCGATAATCCGACTCATTGACGATGCTCAA
>CAKZLS010000327.1 GCA_937127205.1 uncultured Rhodospirillales bacterium | reverse complement strand
GTCGAGACCGGCGACAACACGCCGCTCTTACACCACGCCCTGGGACACAACCCCGTTGCTGTGTTATGGGTAATTTTGCCCGTTCTGTGCCGGGCTCGGAGTCGACCGCATGCTCGCCGAGAGCCGGCATGCACGTATGCTACAAATGGAGCCCCATCCCAAACGCGCTGAGCAGAAACGCCTCCAGCTCCTTGATGCAGGCTCGGTCGTCATAGGCCTTGTGGCGACGGGCAATCACCTTTTTCGCCACCTCGGCGCGCCAGGCGCCATCGGTGCCCATGCGGGCGGCCAAGGTGACGTAGGCGTTGACATCGTCGGCGATGCACTCGGTCAGACCGATCATCTCCATCATCGCGGCGGTGTGGCGCGCGCGCATGGTCTCGCCGCGGCAGGTGACCGCCGGCAGGCCCGCGGCGAAGGCCTCCAGTGTGGTATTGCAGCCGGACCAGCCGACGCTGTCCAGGAACACATCGACGATACCCATGGCGCCGGCGAACCGGGGCGGATCGAGCCGCTCGGAGAACACGCAGTAGTCTTCCGAGGACAAACCATGGGCCGAGAAGGCACGGGCCAGCCGGGCGCGGAATGTCTCCGTCACCCAATCCGACGCATGGCGGATGAACACGAATTGGCAGTCGCCTACCTCCTTGGCGATCCTCGGAAAGATGTCGTCATGGCGCGGCAGGTATTTGAACAGCGACTGGCAGCACCAATAGGCAACGGCCCCCTCGCGCACGCCCAGCGCTGCCCGCGTCACGGGCGCGGCCACCACCGGCGGCGGGGTGTAGTGGATCGACAGGTTGGGCAGACGCACCAGGGTTTCGCTGTAGTGACCGGCGGCGCCGGGCGGCTCCATCAGGTCGCTGCTGAGGAAATAGTCGATCGTAGAATAACCAGACGTGTTGGGGTGGCCCCAGGACGAACATTGCACCGGCGCCAGGCGCAGCGCCGCCAGCTTCGCCGTCATCGGGTCCATGCCGATCTCCGGAAAGATCAGCACATGGAGGTCATCGCGGCGGATCGCCTTGCACCAGTCCGAATAGCTCCGCGGTCCCTGCACGAACTTGTCGAACACGCTGGCGGCCTTATCGGTCGCGGTGTCCTGGCGGGTCTGGGTGTAATAGGCGCACAGCTCGAACCGGCTGCGATCCAGCCCTTCGGCCCAGCCCTTGATGGGGATCTTCCAATTGGAATGCCAGTGATAGAAGCCGGAGACGATGCCGACGCGAATACGCCCGTCAATTCTTGGTATCGGCAACGGGGTGCTCCACTGCGGATAGGCCGCCGCCATCAACCGGCAGACCAGCTCGCCGTAAAGCGCCTGCAGATCGCGATCGACCCGTCCCTGATAGGCGAGGAAGAAGGGCTGCGAAAGTCCGACCGCGTTCGCGGCCTCGGCAAGCACGCTCGCCGGTTTGTCCGAATAGTAGGCGCGGAGGTCGTCCAGTTGCTGCCGATACGCGGCGCGGCAGGCGTCCACGTGGGCCTCGCTCTCGTAGATGATCGGAAGCTGCGCCATGCACAGGCCGAAACGGGCAGCCGCCGAGCCGGGCGCCAGACGGAGGGCCGTGGAATATTCCTCGATCGCTTCGCCCGTTCGGCTCTGCCCCACGCAGGCATTGGCCAAGTGACACCGGGCCGAGATGTCGTCGGGATCGAGGGCGACGGCGCGGCGCAGGACATCGATCGCCCGCCCGTATTTGCGCTGGCGCATCAGCGTCATTCCGAGATTACGATGCGCGCCGGCGATGTCGGGCGCAAGATCGATTGCGCGTTCGTGGGCAGCCACCGCTTCGTCGAGGCGCCCGGTGCGCTTGAGGATGTCACCGAGACGAACCCAGACCTCGACCGCTTCCGGCGTGATCTCAAGCGCGCGGCGATAGGCAGCCGCGGCCTCTCCGCGTCGACCCGCGCCTGCGAGCGCCATGCCGAGATGGACATGGTAGGCCGATCTCGCCGGATCCAGCGAAACAACGCGGCTCAACACCGACACCGCCTCGGCATAATCCCGGCGGCGGTAGGCAAGTTCGCCGAGCCGATGGAGGACACGCGGATCGGCCGACGCATCTCGCTCAAGGTGTCGGCAAAGCCGTTCCGCATCCTCAAGCGCCCCGGAACGGATCCGTGCGGCGACTTCGCTCAAAGCCCGGCTCACCGCCGATTCGCCGGAAGCACTGTCCGGCGTTCCGTTCGCGTCGTCTTCCGCGTGGTTGGTCGCAGCGATTTCGTCTGAGTTCATGCCGCCGATGCCTCGATAGCCGTCAAAACCCTCTCGGGGAGCAATAACTATACAACACACTACTTTAAGTAGAAGTTTCCAATGGGGCTCGAGGCTCCGGACGTTTCCACGCCCTCCCCCGTCGCGGACGGCCCATCATCACCGCCAGAACGCCAACAGCGCCTTGCTTCGCCGGTAAAACGCCGCTAACCTGCCGCCATGAAAACAGTAATGATTATTTGTGTGCTGCTGGTGACCAGCGCGTGCACCGAGCTCTTTAAGGGGCCGCGTGTTGTGCACTATGAGGACACCAACCAATTCTACGTTCGGCATGTGCCGCTGTTTCCGAGAACCGAAAACAGCAATACCGAGGTGAAGGAACTGGCGTCCAATATCTGTCAGGAAGACGGCAGGACCGCCGCACTTGTGGACGCATTTCAGATTTACGATTACGACATTCGGTATTCGACCTTCGAGTGCAAGTAGTCCGGTTTTCTGTTTTCCGATAACCTTCGGCGGCCCTATTCCAGATTATCTCGCGTTTAGTACCCGGTCTCCGTAAGGTTGCCGGGAGCCGGACCGCGCCCTAAATGTCGCTGTGTAACGAGGCCACCCCACAGACTTCCGGAAACCGAGAATGACACTGGACGCGCCGAGGCTAGATAATAAGATCTGCATGGTCACCGGGGCCACCTCGGGCATCGGGCTGGTGACCGCCCGGCGACTGGCGGAACGCGGCGCCTCCGTGGTGCTGGTGGGCCGGGATCCGGAGCGCGGAGAGGCCGCCTTAGCTACTATTCGC
This sequence comes from uncultured Rhodospirillales bacterium, assembly GCA_937127205.1. GTDB lineage: Bacteria > Pseudomonadota > Alphaproteobacteria > Rhodospirillales > Defluviicoccaceae > CAKZLS01. The sequence goes on along the minus strand of CAKZLS010000327.1, from coordinate 5,602 downwards.
AAGAGCGCGCCCGACGCCACGCTGGATGTCCTTTACGCAAACCTGGCCAACCAGGCCGATGTGCGCAAATTGGCCGAAGAAACGCAAACGCGCTATCCGCGCCTCGACGTCCTCCTCAACAACGCGGGCGGTATGTTCGGCGGCCGCCAGCTCAGCGCCGACGGCATCGAAATGACGTTCGCGCTCAATCATCTCAACTATTTTCTGTTGACCAACCTTTTGCTGCCGACGCTCCGGGCGACCCCGGACGCGCGCATCGTCAATGTGGCGTCCCGGGCGCACAAGGGTGTCGAGCTCCAATTCGACGACTTGCAGCACCAGCGGCGTTACGTCGGCTGGCTGGCGTACAAACGCTCCAAACTGGCCAACCTTCTGTTCACCTACGAATTGGCGCGGCGGCTTGCCGACAACAACGGCGCCAACGCAAACGGATTGACCGTCAACGCTCTCCACCCCGGTTTCGTCGCCACCAACATCGGTGCCCGGCATGGGTTCATACCCGGTATTCTCTGGCGCGCCGCGTCGCTTGCCGCCATCGACGTGGAACAGGGCGCCGACACCAGCGTGTATTTGGCGAGTTCACCCGACGTCGAGGGCATCACCGGCCGTTACTATTCGAAATGCAAGCCGGTCACGTCGTCCGCCGCATCCTACGACCGCGAGGCGGCGCGCCGCCTGTGGGAAATCAGCGCCGAGATGACCGGTTTATAATCCGCGGCCGTGCGGTCGTTACTGCGCGCCGGTTTTGATGGGCTCGCCGGTTTCGGCGGGCTCGCTGGTCTCGATGGGCTCGCCGGTTTCGATGCGAAACACGAACAAAAGGAACTCGTCGTAGTTCACGGCTTGGTTGACGTCCGGGTCCACCGAGTTGAACTGAGTGAACTCTGCCTGATTAAATTCAAATCCCGACATCAGCCCATCGTTATTGGTATCGGCCGCCTCGAAAATCGAATCGGCAATGCCCGGTATTTCCTCGCGGGTCAGCTGGTAGTCCTGGTCGACATCGCGCGCGTAAAACACGAACATCTTCTGGGACCGCCACTCGCCGCTGTCGATAACACCGTCGTCATTGTCGTCCAGCAGATCGAACAGGTCCGCTGCATCCTCCGGAACACCCGGTGAACGCTGATATTCCTTCATTTCAGGCTCGATATAAAGGTCCGAGTCCGTGTCGGCCGCCCGGGCCTCGCCGCCACCCATGGTAATCGCCACCACGGCCGCCCCCGCTATGATCGTTTGTTTCAACGTCCCGATACCCATAAACAGCCTCTTGTTGCGTTTGATCCCGCGCGTCAGTTCGCGCCGATAATGGTGGTTTTGAGGCAACTCCGCAAGGCTGACGACATGAGCCGGCCCCACGGCCGGTATTCGGAATGACATGTTCCCCGTATCGAGATGCACGCCTAGATCATGCGGCACGTGAGGGTATGAAACAGTAACAATTCAGACGCTCGCCGACCGGCGCAAACGCAAAAAGGACATTGTTCCTTGGACGAAAGCACATTCTTTAGTGCGAGGGTAATTCGCGCGCCCGCAAGCACAGGGACTCGCGCTCACCGTCACAAGACAGCTCTTGCGACAGCACACGCTGCAGGCTTTCTCATGTAATATTCTGATTTTTCTATATTTTTTGTTTTTCAATTGCTAATTTGATGGCCGATTCCAGGCGTTCGCCGTACAGCCGGGGGCAAAATCGCGCCTCCGGCGTTCCGCGTCGACAGCGACAATCGCGTGTGTAGTTGTTTCAAGAAAGGAATATATTGACAGGACTATAGTCCTGCATCATAGTGCCTCCACGTCCACGCCGCGAACGGGCGCTGAAAGGAGAGCGCGGTCATGTCGAGTACCGATACCATTGTCATTGCACTGATGATCTTGCAGATCATCCTGGCACTTGCTGCATATTACGACGAATAACCCGATAATGCCGACATCCCTCGGAGCACCGTCATGCTCCGAGGGTTCACGGACACATCGCGCACAGGTTCACGTATGAGTACCGGCAGTGAGTGTATGTGAAGCCATCTAGGAATTATACCCCCTGATCGGGCGGGTTTGCCGACTCGAAACCGACCAGGGACGGCTTCTTGAACGGGTTTTTGGGGAAACTTCAAATGATGAGACGAACCGAAGGGAACGGGAAAATGCCGCTCGACGATATTGATGCCAAACTTTCGGAAATCGCGACGGTTATCGGAAGCCGCGGGGGTAACGATTATACCCTTGCGCCCTCCGAGCACGCGGATCTGTACGCCGAGAGCGCACCGGAACTGTCCGCGATCCTGCAATCCCCGGCGGCCGCCACCGCCGCCGAAACGTATGAGCAATTCGACGCCAAGGCCGGGACCCGCCAGCAGCGTTTCAAGGTCGCCGCCAGCCGAGCCAACGCGCTCATCTTGGGAACGGCGATTTGCGGCGCTCTGGTGGTCGTGACCGGCGTTCTCGAAAAACAACTCGGCGCGCCGCTGGCCGAGAGCCTTGCCATGGCATTTGCCATTGCCGCCCTGTTGATCGGCGCCACCGCCTCGGCCTATCTCTACAGTGCCAAAAGCGGCGGCTATCTCACCAAATGGATGCGATCGCGGGCCGAAGCCGAGGTTTGGCGATTGCGCTACTTCCAGGAGGTCACGGCAGGAAGCGATCCCGACGGACGGCCGTATTCGACGCCGCTTCTCCTGCTCAAACTGCAGTACTTCGTCCGCTACCAGCTGGCCGTTCAAGTGTTGTTTTACAATAGGCGGGGAGCCGACCACGAACAATCGGCTGCCCGCAGTCTCCGGTTCGCCGCCGTCGCGGTGGCACTGAGTGCGATCGTCACCGGGATTTCGGGCATGTTAGCCACTGTCGATATGACGTTCGTGGCGCTTGGGGCAATCGGCGTCATAGCCAGCGCGTTGACGGCCTTCGCTTCGGCGCGCGAGTCCATCAACCAGGATCAGCGCAACGCCGAGCGCTATGAACGAACCTTCGAAACGCTCACCAAACTGAAGATCACTGTTGGCGCGGTCCAACGCGCGATCGTCAAACTCGGTCCGAAACCCCTGACGGAGTTCGTCGAAGCCGTCCACGAGCAGTTGGCGTTGGAGCATCGCGAATGGTTGGACGATGCGGCCCAGGCCTCAAGCGCGCTCAAGTCTCTCGAGAATACGCTCAGGGACGCACAAGCGCCCGACAAACCTCAGGAAGAATATGTCGAGGGGAGGAGTTAATCGGTCTCAGAGAAGATGTCGCGATACCTGCCGGGATCGAAGGGTTTTGCCGAGGCACCATCTTTCTTGACCTTCCGGCCGGTCTTGAACGCTTCGGCCCGCGGGCTGCTTAGTTTGCCTGACTTCGGCCGAGAGGGAGGCTGGTCCTCTGACCTTTTCGTATTGTCGTTGGCTGACGGCTTCATGATCCATGTCCAATCGGTCGACGGGGAATCGCCGGCCGGTGCGCATGGTCACAGGCGGCGAGGATACTCCGCGTCATGAGTACCGCCATGGGCGTTAAGAAAACGTTTCCGGGTCAGTGAAATTTCGTATCGCCCGTCGCAGCCATGCGCACAGCAAAGGGACCGAGCAGGCCGACCAGTCCGACCGAGAGAAACGCAAGCCCCCAGGACAACGACGTCGCCGCCCCCCCGGAAACATCCAGGACCACGCCAACGACAAGCGGTCCGATGCATGCGCAGCCAAATCCGAAAAGCGAGTGAACCGCCATGGTCGCGCCCTGGCGGCTCGGATCCGCCGCGGCAATTGCCCCCGCCGTCAGCGCGGCGGAGTCGAATTGCACGAGAGCGCTGTAGAGCAGCGCCAACGCCACCAGGATCCCATAATGCAACGACGTGGAAAACCCGATGAAGCAAGCCATGATCGCCGATGCGAGCATGATCAGTTGAATGACCCTCGGCCGCCCATAGCGAACGCACGCCTCGTTGCCGGCGACACTGGCGGCCATGGCAACCAACCCGCTGAACATGGCGACCGATGTCGGCGACGGCCAATCGCCGCCGCCCGGTCGGCTGATGAAATTGAAGGCCAGCAACGCCACCAGCCAGGAGCGCAGCGTAAACAGTTCCCAGCAATGAACCCCATAGCCAAGCACGTAGGCCATCGCCGGACGGTTGGCGAGGACCGGGCGAAAATCGAGGACATGGGTTTTCCGCTCGGCCGGTTTGGGAGCGACGCCGCCCAGCGAGAGCGCAACCGCGACCGCGACGAGCGCCACCACCGCCGACGCGCCGAACGCCCAGCGCCACCCGAATGCGACCTGGATTTCGCCCGCCAACAGGAACGAAACGGCGGTGCCGAGACTGAAACAGGAGGTATAAAAGGCCACGGCCCGAGATTGCTTGGGGCCGTCATAGCGGTCGACGAGAACCTTCAATCCCGGCATATAGGTGGCCGCCAGCGCCACCCCGGCCATGGCGCGAAACAGCATACCGGACCAGAAGCCCTCCGCCAGCAAGGCGAACCCCGCGGACGAAACCACCGCCAGCGACGCGCCGAACAGATAGATCCATCGGGCATCGACGCGATCGGTCAGGGCCACCAGGACGGGAACGAAAATGGCGTAGGCGCCGAAGTAGATGCCGGCGATCCAACCGGCCTCGGTGTTGGAGAGCGCCCATTCGTTCAAGAAGATCGGCAGCAGTGCGGGGAAGCCGAAGACCCCCGCCATGGTCGCCACCTCGGCCACGCACATGGATGCAATCAAACGGCGGCTCTTGGTCATTCAGACCGCCGGTTTGCAACCCTTTTGAACATGGCACTTGCCTTGTCCGCCGCCGTGTCGAATTCGTCTGAAAGGCGCGGATACCGATGGCGCAGCTTTTCGACCTGCCTTCTGGCCCACTCGGACTCCTGGGAGAGGATGGCGAAGCCGATGGCAATGAACAGCAAGCCCTGCAGGATCGGAAGCACGAGGCCGACGATACCGAGCGCGACGAAAGCCCACCCCAGTATCAGTTTAAGCAGCCGCTTCATCGACGGTCGGCCGGCAGCTCTGTTCGCCGCAACCCGGCTCACATATGGATCGCGCGGCCGTCGACGGCGAGCGCGGCCTCTTTGACCGCCTCGGTAAGACCCGGATGGCCGTGACAGGTCCGGGCCAGATCCTCGGCCGAGCCGCCGAATTCCATGGCCGTGACCGCTTCTTGGATCAGATCGCCGGCCGCGGGACCGACGATGTGCACGCCGAGAATGCGGTCGGTCGCGGTATCGGCGAGAATTTTGACGAAACCATCGGTGTCGGCGTTACAGCGGGCCCGGGAATTGGCCGAGAACGGAAACTTGCCGACGCGATACTCGACGCCGTCCTGCTTGAGCTGCTCTTCGGTCCGGCCCACCGACGCCACTTCCGGCCATGTGTAGACCACGCCCGGGATCGCCTCGTAGTTTACGTGTCCGGATTGTCCGGCCAGCAGTTCGGCCACCGCCATGCCTTCATCCTCGGCCTTGTGGGCGAGCATTTTGCCGCCGATGACATCGCCAATCGCAAAGATGCCGGGAACGTTGGTTTGAAAATCGTGATCCACCGTGACGAAGCCGCGCTCGTCGAGCGCCACGCCGACGGCATCCAGTCCCAGCCCCTCCACATAGGGCCGGCGGCCGATGGAAAC
>CAKZLS010000326.1 GCA_937127205.1 uncultured Rhodospirillales bacterium | reverse complement strand
ACTTTCCGCTTTATTTTGCCATACTGGCCACGGCGCTCGGGATCGCCGCCTTCGTAAACAGCCGCCTCGTGATGCGATACGGCATGCATCGCCTCTCGGTCTTGGCTTTGGCTGGGCTGGTCGGTCTCGGTGGCGTTCTGCTTACAACATCCTCTCGCTATGACGGCGTTCCGCCCTTCTTGGCGTTTATGGCGCTTTGCTAACTAATATTTTTTTGCATCGGCATCTTGTTTGGAAACGTGAACGCCATGGCGATGCAGTCGCTTGGGCGCATCGCCGGGCTCGGGGCATCCCTCGTGGCATCCGTATCGAGTGGAATTGCGGTGGCCATGTCCGTTTCGACGGGGCTGCTGTACGATAAAACGGCGTTCCCGTTGGCAATCGGCTTTATTATTACCGGAGCAGGTTCACTCGCGTTGGTGTTGGCGGCGAAGAGCAGTCGGGCAAGCGCCGTATAGATCGATACCTGATTCGCAACTCATTTGGAGTCGGCAATCCAAACGATCGATCACTTGGATTGCCGACGGCGGAGCTTCCGGTGCGGCCTCTCAAGTGATCCTTGCAATCGGGTCATTAGAACCTGAGACGGGGTATTGCCCCCCCTTTGAGCGTGTTCTGCGATCGCGGGCAAAGCGCCGAAACCGCGCTTGATCCTGGTAGTCTTGGCGCCCATGTCGGGCATAGCAACGGGGAACATTGCGGTCCAAAGGAGGCTTGCTTGAAAATCGGAATCATCGGCGCCGGATACGTCGGCGCGACCGCCGCATACGCCATGGTCATGCAGGGAGTCGGCAGCGAGATCGTTATCGTCGATCTCGATGAAAAAGCGGCCGTGGCCCAAGCGGAGGATATTGTACACGCTACTCCATTCGCCCATCCCATTGTGGTCCGCGCCGGTGACTACTGCGACCTTGAAAACGCGGCACTCGTGATTATCGCGGCCGGGGTCGGTCAGAAGCCCGGCGAGACCCGAATTCAGCTATTGAGTCGCAACGCCGCTGTGTTCGGCGACATCATTCCGCACGTACTGAAGAAGGCAGCTGACGCAATTCTGGTGATCGCCACCAACCCGGTAGACATCATGACCCAAGTCGCGACCCGAATTTCGGGGTTGTCGCCGAGGCGCGTGATCGGGTCGGGCACCATCCTCGACACCGCCCGCTTCCGTGCTCTTCTCGGTGGCCATCTCGGTATCGCGCCGCATTCGGTCCATGCCTACGTCCTCGGCGAGCATGGTGACAGCGAGGTTCTGGTATGGTCGTCTGCGATGGCTGGCAACATTCCGATCACGTCGTTCGCGGCGCAAATGAGTGCCGCCATCACCCAATCCGTGCGTGATGACATCGACACTCGCGTCCGCCGTGCCGCCTACACGATCATCGACGGAAAAGGCGCTACCTACTTTGGCATTGGCGCTGGCCTCGCGAACCTCGCGGAAGCCATCCTTTCCAACGAGCGCGCTGTGATGACTGTGTCGATCGTGACACCCGAGGTGGAAGGCGTGAAAGACGTGGCCCTCTCTATTCCGCGCGTGGTCGGACGCGAAGGCGTGACCACCGATCTGTTCCCAGACCTCGACGCAGCGGAAGCAGCGGCGTTGAAGCGCAGCGCCGAGATCATAAAGGAGGCGGTGGAGAGCGTAGAGATCGGTTGAAGAATGACGCCAAAAGCACCTCCTAGCCCGGTCGGTATGCTGCCAGATAAAGGAGCGTTTCTTCGCGCTGGCGGGGGACACGAAACCCGAGCCTTTCGCCCAGTCCGAGGTCGGGCCGGCTCCACCACAGGTACGGTTTCGAGACCGTCTCGGGGTGGATCCGAAAGCCGGCGGCCATCAGCAGCTCGATGTATTCCTGGTCGGTTTTCTGGACGTCCATGGGGTGGCGGAATAACAGGCGGATCAGCCACGAGTGGATGTAGCGCCTGCAAGACTCCGCGAACAGCAGCACGCCACCGGGTTTCAGAACGCGGAAGAATTCGCGGGCGGCGGCGTCCGGGTCCATGAGATGGTGAAAGGTCTGGTGACAGAACACCATATCCATGGAAGCGTCGGGTATGTCCATGGCGGCGGCATTGTTGATGACGAACTCGACCGTGCCTCGGCATCGCACGGCGTGGGGCGCGGCCCGATCGCGGACGTCGGGATCTACGTCGAGGGCGACGATCCGATCCGGGCGGAAACGGCGGTCCAACTGTAGCAGCGAATGACCGTGACCGCATCCCACATCGAGAATGGCGGGGTAGCGGTCGCGTTTTGGATCCATGAGATTTTCGAGGTGGTACAGCGACGGTCGAAGAACATGACCGGTCCACATCCAGGTATTGAGGAACCAGACACCAAAGGCCGATTCGCGAACCCAGTCCTGACCCGAGCCGATCGATTGATCTGTCACCGGCATGTTTCCCCTGACCGATTGTCAACCAACGCGTTGAATGGCGAGCGCACCGTTCCCGCGACGACAATAAGCTCTCAATTTCTTCGCTAAAAGGGAAGCTGCTCGTCGCGCGCGGATACCCGTATCTTTTCTAAACGCGTTTTAAAATGATCGACGTATTGATGCCGCCGAAGGCGAAGTTGTTGGTCATAAGATGCTCGGCCGTTATGGCCCTGCCCTCGCCGGTGATGTAATCGAGTTCGGCGCAACGAGGATCCACGTTGACCAAGTTGGCGGTGGGCGCGAACCAATCCTTGCGCATCATTTCGACCGCCAGCCACGCCTCGATACTGCCGCAGCCGCCCAGAGTGTGACCGAAATGCCCTTTCAGGGAATGAAAAGGGACCCGGTTGCCTAAGACCTCGGCGGTGGCGTGTGATTCCGAGACGTCGCCAATATTGGTGGCCGCGGCGTGACCACTGACGAAATCGATCACGTCCGGAGTAAGACCGGCCTGTTGCAGTGAGCCTCGCATCACGGCGGCCTGGGTTTCGGACTGCGGTTCGGTGATGTGGGCGCCGTCGGCATTAGTGGCGAACCCGACGATCTCGGCCAGAATGGGAGCGCCACGGGCCTTGGCATGCTCCAGTTCCTCCACCACCAGCATGGCCGCGCCCTCGCCGATGACCAGGCCGTCCCGGTCCCGGTCCATTGGGCGAGAGGCGGTTTCCGGTGCATCGTTCTGCAGGCTTGTGGCATAGAGGGTGTCGAATACGGCAGCCATCGTTGGGCAGAGTTCCTCGGCGCCGCCGGCGATCATCGCGTCGGCGTGACCCTCGCGGACGGCCTCGAAAGCGAAACCGATCCCCTGCGATCCGGAGGTGCAGGCCGACGAGGTGGTCACCACCCGCCCCGTCAGACCGAAAAACACGACGATGTTGACCGGCGCGGTGTGGCTCATCATCCGGATGTAGCTGGTGACGTTGAGCCCGCTGGCCTTTCCGGTTTCCATGAATTTGACGAAATCTACCGCTGGCGCTGTGGATCCATAGGACGAGCCGCAGGCCACACCGACGCGCCCCGAACGCAAGAACGGGTCGTCGATCAGCCCGGCGGCTTCGAGCGCAAGCTCCGCCGAGCGGACGGAGAGAACGGAGACACGGCCCATCGCCCGCTGCTTCTTTCGCGGATAAACCTTGGTACTGTCGAACCACGCCGCCGGCCCGGCGAGCCGGGTGTTGAGGTCCGTCAGCCGGTCCCACTCGGTCATGTAGCGAATGCCGGTGCGCCCCTGGCGCATGTTTTGCCGGATGGTGCCCCAGTCGCCGCCCAGCGAAGTGATCCCGCCCATTCCGGTAATGGCGACGCGGCGCATCAGCACAGTCCCCCATTGATGGAAATGACCTGGCGGGTGATATAGCCGGCTTCATCGGACAGCAAGTAGTTGACGAGCCCGGCCACTTCCTCCGGTTTGCCCGAGCGGCCGAGCGGAATCGCTTTCACCAACTCGTCCTTGGGCAGATTTTCGGTCATGGCTGTTTCAATAAAACCCGGAGCAACGCAGTTGACGGTTATTCTCCGCGATGCGAGTTCCAGGGCGAGCGCCTTGGTGGCGCCGACGATACCAGCCTTGGAGGCGCTGTAGTTCACCTGCCCGCGTGTTCCCATCAATCCCGAGACCGAGGACAAGGTTACGATGCGCCCGCCGTCGCGCCGGCGAATCATCGGCATCACCACCGGGTGAATCACATTGTAAAAGCCATCCAAGTTTGTCCGTAAAACCAGGTCCCAGTCGTCTGCGTTGATGGCGGGAAAGGCCTTGTCGCGCGACACGCCGGCATTGGCGACGACGCCCCAAAAAGCGCCGTGATCGGCGATGTCGCGTTCCAGTGCGTCGCGGGCGGCATCCCGGTCGGCCACGTCGAAACCGATGGCGCGCGCAGATCCGCCCGCGGCCGCAACCTCGTCAACCACGGTGTCGGCCCCATCCTGATCCCGGCCGAAATGGACGGCAACGGGAAATCCGCAACCGGCGATTCGCAGTGCGATGGCGCGGCCGATCCCCTTGCTAGCACCGGTTACAAGAACGGGCCGGGTTTTCCCGTTGGAAACACTCATGGAGCTTTCCGCCGCAGGAACGCCTCGGCGTCGGAAGGGCGGTAGACGTTCAAGGACGCTTCTGCGAAGTCCATGCCGTCGGCTTCGCGTATTCGGCAAGAAAATGAAGCCATGTCGCCATGTTGGAGCAGCTTTCGCGCGGTAATGACGAAAACGGCTCCCGGCGCCAAATAGTGGCGCTGGACGGAATATTTGCGGCATCCGAGCAGAAACCCGACGAGCGGCGTCGGACCTTCGTCGAGGCGCTGAAGAGCGTCATAGGCGCAGACAGTCTGGGCCATCATTTCGATCCCTACATAGGAGGGAACCCCCTTACCGGACATCGCGAAGACAGATGCGGATTCGGTACGCGCTTCTGCGGTCACTTCGCTGTCCGCCGTGGCGATGACCCGGTCGATCAACAGCATCGGGGCGCGGTGAGGAACCAAGCGCTCGATGGGAGGGATGCAGCTCGTGGTCATTCCCGCCCCACAATCAACGCGATATTGTTGCCGCCAAAGGCATAAGAGCAGCTCATCATATAGCTGGTGTCCGATTTTCCACCAAGATCGTCAACCAGCTCGATGGGCGCGAGGTCTGGGTCGCGCTCTCCATCCCAGAGATGGGGGGGCAAGGCGCCGCCTTGCAGCAGCGCAAGGGCGACGAACCCCGTCTCGCAGCACCCGGCCGCGCCCAGCATATGGCCGGTCATCGCCTTGGTGGACCCGCACGGCAGCCTACGGCCGAAAACGCGGTCGATCATATTCGCTTCCATGGCGTCGTTGAGGCGCGTCGCGGTTCCATGCAGGTTGACGTATCCTATGTCCTCTGGCGCCAATCCCGCGTGCTCGAGCGCCTGGCGCACCGAGTTTTCGGCGCCAATACCGCTCGGGTCGGGCGCGCTAATGTGATGCGCATCGGA
>CAKZLS010000325.1 GCA_937127205.1 uncultured Rhodospirillales bacterium | reverse complement strand
CATTTGTAGGTCATACCGCGCGAGAGCCGCAGCACATCGCGGATGGCCTCTTCTTCGGAGGCGTAGGGCCACATCCGGCAGCCACCGAGCGACGGCCCCCGGTTGGTATTGTGCACGGCGATGATGGCTTTCAGACACGAGCCGTCATCATGGAAAAATGCAACTTGCTCGTGATTGTCGAAGTCGCGGCCGCTGAATGTCGACATGACCTTTCCCTCATCATGAGGCCACAGCCGAGTCTACTTCACACATTCATTATGTGATAGCGGCGACGGCAGATTACCATGCCAAATTAATAGGAGAGAATTCGGTCGTGTGATGCTGTCGTGGCGCCCGGGTCTGCCGCCGACCTTCAGCCGTATGCGCTACAAGATGCCGATGCGGGGACGATCCGCGTCAATGACTCTTAGAATGATATCGCCCGCCCTCCGGCACGGAGGACGGGCGAGATCTCTGTTCTAAAAGCGAGGGGCCAATTTCACGCCGCTTCTTGGCGCTCCACGATCTCGAGGATGTCGGCCATGATCATGTTCAAGTCGAAATCCTTGGGCGTGTAGACCTGGGAGACGCCGGCCTTTTTGAGGATCTCGGCGTCCTCGGGCGGGATGATGCCGCCGACGACCACCGGAACGTCCGCGAGATCGGCTTCCCGCATGCGGTCCATGATCTCGGTGACCAGGGGCACGTGCGAGCCCGACAGGATCGACAGGCCCACCACGTGGACGCCCTCGTCCAGCGCCGCCGAGACGATCTGCTCGGGCGTCAGGCGAATGCCCTCGTAGACCACTTCGAAACCGGCGTCGCGGGCTCGCAACGCGATCTGTTCGGCGCCGTTGGAGTGGCCGTCGAGGCCGGGCTTGCCCACCAGCATCTTGACGCGCCGGCCGATTTTGTCGGTCAGGCCCTTCAGACGGGTGCGTACCTCGGTCAGACTGGCCACGTCGCTGCCGCTGACCGCCGCCTGGCCGACGCCCGTGGGGGCGCGGTATTCGCCGAAGATCTCGCGGAGCGCGCCCGCCCACTCCCCGGTGGTGACGCCGGCGTGGGCGCAGGCAATGGAGGGCTCCATGATGTTGCGGTTTTCCTTGGCGGCGGCGATGAGCTCGTCCAGCGCCGCCTTGGATTTGGCTTCGTCACGGGTTTCCCGCCAGCGCTTGAGGCTTTCCACTTGCGCCGCTTCGGCCGCCGGATCCACGGTCATGATGCTACCCTCGCCGGCGCTCAGCGGCGAGTCCTCTGCCTCGACGAACTTGTTGACCCCGATCACCACCTGGTCGCCGGCCTCGATGGCCGCCAGCCGCTTGGCGTTGGATTCCACGAGCCGCTGCTTCATGTAGCTGGATTCCACCGCCGCGATGGCGCCGCCCATCTCCTCGATGCGGGCCAGTTCCTCGCGCGCCTCGTACTTGAGCTGTTCCACCTTCTCGGCGATCACCCGGGAGCCGTCGAAGATGTCGGCGTATTCCAAAAGGTCGGTCTCATAGGCGACGATCTGTTGGAGGCGGAGCGACCATTGCTGGTCCCACGGCCGGGGCAGTCCCAGGGCCTCGTTCCAGGCCGGCAGCTGCACGGCGCGGGCGCGGGCGTCCTTCGACAGCACCACCGCCAGCATCTCAAGCAGAATACGATAGACGTTGTTTTCCGGCTGCTGCTCGGTCAGGCCCAGCGAGTTGACCTGAACGCCATAGCGGAACATGCGGTATTTCTCCTCCTCGACGCCGTAACGGTCTTGGGCCATGGCGCTCCAGAGATCGCAGAACGCCCGCATCTTGCAGAGTTCCGTGACGAACCGGATGCCGGCGTTGACGAAGAAGCTGATGCGGCCCACCACTTTGGGCATATCCTCGGCCGGAACCTGGCCGGAGGCCTTGACCGTGTCCAGCACCGCCATGGAGGTCGCCAGCGCGAAAGCCAATTCCTGCACAGGCGTGGCGCCGGCTTCCTGCAGGTGATACGAGCACACGTTCATCGGGTTCCACTTGGGAACTTCTTTATAGGTGAACGAAATGATGTCGGACGTCAGCCGCATGGACGGCGCCGGCGGAAAGATGTAGGTGCCGCGGGAGAGATATTCCTTGACGATGTCGTTCTGAATGGTTCCCGTTAGTTTCGACCGTTCTACGCCCTGCTTCTCGGCCGCCGCGATATAGAGCGACAACAGCCATGCCGCCGGTGCGTTGATGGTCATCGACGTGTTCATGCGATCGAGCGGAATACCGTCCACCAGTTCGGTCATATCGCCGAGATGACAGACCGGGACACCCACTTTGCCCACTTCACCGCGGGCGAGGACATGATCGGAGTCATATCCCGTCTGGGTTGGCAGGTCGAAAGCGATGGAGAGACCCGTCTGGCCGCGCGCCAGGTTCTTGCGATAGAGCGCGTTCGACTCCTTCGCGGACGCGTATCCGGAGTACGTTCTGATAAGCCACGGCTTGTCGCGCTTGACCTCCGGGGCGTCTGTTGCAGGTGCTAATTGTTCGGCCATGAATTCCCTCCCATGCGTCCGGCACCGGTCCGTGCAAGAGACGCGAAATGGCGTTGTTGGACCACCGGCGAGCGCACATCGTAACAAATTGTGCGTTGCAAAAAAAGGCTCAAAGCGCTAGAAAGTCTGTTCGTGTTTTTAACGATCCGTTTTGACATTTTGTTCCGTTTCGCGGCCAGGGCCACGCAATTTCGAAGGTTTGAGTGTACGCCGGGATACGGGGAAGAGGAAGCGGTTAGACCGCTTTTCGACGAACGGGGTGGATGCACAAATAGTTGCG
>CAKZLS010000324.1 GCA_937127205.1 uncultured Rhodospirillales bacterium | reverse complement strand
CCGTCTTCTGAGCGGCAAAATCCCGCTCCATCCCGTGGGCACACGCCAATCCGGCGCGATTTGTAACGCGCTGAACCAGCAAAGCTTTTCGACGCCGTTTTCTCACCACCGCAAACTCAGGCCAGAGGAAGGGTCACCCCCCAGTTCTGACATCGTCTAATCCGCTTTCGACACATCAACAGCGGTTCGTTTAAGCTCGTCTTTCATGGACCATGCCTGCCGAGATCATCGTCCCGACGTTTCCGCAACGCTCACCGCCATCGCTCTTAACGACAGCAGCTTGCGGTGGCTTGGCATCGGTTCCTGACAACCGACTCCGAAGGGCCTACCTTCATCTCTCGTACAGTTGCGCGCCGAAATACTCACACGGCGCTCGTGACACACGACCCGGACCGGACCTTCAAGGCGAGGTTGGGGGCGTCGCCGAGGGCAAAGTGCAAATCGGCGATGGTTTCCGTTGCCCAAATTGGTAAATATTCCTTGACTTTCACCATTAAAAAGAATATAGACCTATTTACACATAATTCCTGGGTCCTCTGGCGTCAACCGACACCCAAAAGAGTAAGCGGGTGGGGGTGTGCTGACGAGAGTCAGCCGGGTATCTGGAAACCATTTGAACAAATTGCGAGAAAAACAACATGGAAGATCTAAGTTTAACTATAAACGGCGAACCGCGCTCCCTTATCGATACTCTTAAGTATCTGGATGACCCCGGCGCGCCATCAGCCGATAATCTTGTTGACAGCGTTTTCGGTCGTACTGGCGCGGTTACCGCGGACAGCGGCGACTATAGCGCCTCTCATATCATAAATGACTCCGTCGCACCTGGCGCCACGGTTGCGGGGTCATTGGAAGCGCTCGAAGACGGTCTTAAGGAGATGAAAGTCGCCGCGGCCCGTGCTATCATCGCACCCGAAAGCGATAACCCTCAGATCAGCTTGGAGCTCCCCGACGCCGTGAAGCGCCGCGACTTCCTGCTCGGTTTTACTTCGTCCGGCGCCGTAACCACAACAACGGTGGCGACCGTCGCCACCATGGATGCGCTTGCGGCCCAGGGGCTTTCCGGCATTGCGACCGTGGCGAATATAAACGCGTTGCGAGATCGCGCCGGCGCCCGCGACGAGGTGGTGTTTCTAGCGGGGTATTACGCCGCTGCCGACGGCGGTGATGGTTTTTTTGCCTGGGACGCCAATTCGACGGAGCCCGATGATGGTGGCATCATCATTGCTTCCAATCCCGCCAACGCCGGCCGTTGGAAACGCTGCGCGCGGGGCGATTCAATCAACGTCAAGTGGTTTGGTGCCAAGCTCGATGGTGTGACGGATGACACTGCGGCAATACAGGCCGCGATTGATACCAGGCTCGCCCCTGTTTTCATCCCTGCCGCCCCGCTTAAATCCGAGGGTATTATCGTTTCACAACTTCAAGTGTACAACGGCACCAAACTTTTCGGGGTCGGACCGGGCACGAGACAGAATGTTGGGACACGCCTTAAACAAAAGTCAGGGTGCAACCTCAGTATGATTGTTTCGCACTCTTCGATCGCTAATTGGGAGTATATGCACAGTACCAAGAT
>CAKZLS010000323.1 GCA_937127205.1 uncultured Rhodospirillales bacterium | reverse complement strand
TAAGCCGCAAGGCCGTACTCGGTGTCGTTGGCCAGGGCGATGACCTCGTCTTCGTCCTCGAACGGCAGGATCGCCGCGACCGGCCCGAACGTTTCCTCGCGGAAGATCTTCATCCCGGGCGTCACGTCGGCGAGCACGGTCGGCTTGTAGAACAGCCCGCCCAAAGCATGGCGGTGGCCGCCGGCGAGCAGGCGCGCGCCTTTCTCGACGGCGTCCGCCACGTGTTCCTCGGCCTTGGCCACGGCTTTTGCATTAATCAGAGGACCCTGGTCGACGCCATGCTGTAATCCCGGTCCAACCCTCAGCTTCGCTACCGCAGCCATGAAACGCTCGACGAAGGTGTCATACAGGTCTTGATGAACGAATATCCGGTTCGCGGCGAGACAGTCCTGGCCGGTCGTCTGGAATTTGGCCGCTACCGCGCCCTCGACGGCTTCTTCGAGGTCGGCGTCCTCGCATACGATCAAGGGCGCGTGCCCCCCAAGCTCCATGGACATCTTCTTGATCGTGGCCGCGCCTTGGCCGAGCAACAGCCGCCCCACCTCGGTCGAGCCGGTGAACGAAACGGCGCGCACCGCCGGGTTGGTGCACAGTTCGCCAACGACTTCGGAGGCCGTGCCGGTCACCACCGAGAATACGCCCGCCGGCAGGCCGGCGCGGTCGGCCAGCTCCGCCAGGGCCAAGGCCGAAAACGGCGTTTCGGAGGCCGGCCGGACCACCATCGCGCAACCCGCAGCGAGGGCGGCGCCAGCCTTCCGGGTGATCATCGCCGACGGAAAGTTCCACGGCGTCACCGCCGCCGCGACCCCGATGGGCTCTCGGCTGACGAGCATCTTGCGCCCGGCCAGGTGGCTTGGAATGGTTTCCCCGTACAGGCGCTTCCCCTCCTCGGCGAACCAGTCGAGGAAGCTCGCGGCGTAATCGATCTCGCCCCGGCTTTCGGCCAGCGGCTTGCCCTGTTCGCAGGTCATCAGAACGGCGAGGTCTTCCTTGTTTTCCCGCATCAAGTCCGCCCAGCGACAGAGGAGATCGCCCCGTTCCGCCGGTAGCAGGCGACGCCACGCCACTTGCGCCTTTTCGGCCGACGCAATGGCGGCGCGGGTTTCCGCGATGCCCAGATTTGGCACCGTCCCTATGACCTTGCCGGAAGCCGGCTCCGTTACCTCCGTGACCCGTCCGTCGGCGGCATGGAACCAGTGGCCATCGATGTATGCGCTTTCGTTGAAGAGTGAGGGATCCTGGAGGCGGCCGGCGACAACGCCGTGCTCGACCGGCCAGATTGTTGCTGTATTGGTCATGCTGCCATCTCTTTTTCCATGAGGTTCACCAGGCACGGCTCTTCGCCGAGCGCCGCGGCGACGGCCGGGTGGGTGAGCCGGCCGTCGGCGACGTTCAGTCCGTTCCGCAGGTGCGGATCATCCGCGAGCGCCCGCCGCCAGCCCTTGTCGGCCAGCGCCGTCAGATAGGGCAAAATGGCATAGTTCAGCGCGAACGCCGATGTGCGAGGTACGGCTCCCGGCATGTTGGTGACGCAATAGTGAATGACGCCGTCGACCTCGAACGTGGGATCGGCATGCGTGGTCGGGCGGCTGGTCTCGAAACACCCTCCCTGATCGATGGAGACATCGACCATCACCGCGCCCGGCCGCATCGAAGCGACCAATTCCCGATCCACCAATTTGGGCGCGGCCGCGCCCGGCAAGAGCACCGTGCCAATGACGAGGTCGGCGGCGGCCACGTACTTCTCGACGGCGTCAGCGGTGGAGTACGCGGTCGTCACCCGGCTCCCAAATTGCCCCTTCAGGTCGCGCAGCCGATCGAGAGACTTATCGAGTATGACGACGCGGGCCCCGAGGCCGACGGCTATTTCGGCCGCGCTCGCGCCGGCAACGCCGCCGCCCAGGATCAGCACCTGCGCCGCCTCGACGCCGGTCACTGAACCGAGCAAGAGCCCCATGCCGCCGTGCGCCTTCTCGAGATGATGAGCGCCGACCTGCACCGCCATCTTGCCGGCAACCTCACTCATCGGCGCCAAAAGGGGAAGACCGCCGGACGCCGAGGTCACCGTTTCGTAGGCAATGGCGACGCAGCCCGAGCGCTTGAGCGCAGCGGCTTGATCTGGATCGGGCGCGAGGTGGAGGTAGGTGAACAAAACCTGATTGGCGCGCAGCATCGCGCATTCGCGAGGTTGCGGCTCCTTCACCTTGACGATCATGTCGGTGGCGGCGAATACGGCTTCGGCCGTGTCGACGACGCTTGCGCCGGCGACACGGTAATCGTCGTCGGTCACGCCAATCCCCTCCGCCGCCCCGCTTTCGACCACGACGCGATGGCCGCGGCCAACGAGTTCGCGAACGCTGGCTGGAACCAGTCCGACCCGGAATTCCTGCGGTTTGATTTCTCTGGGAACACCGATATGCATTCGTTTTCTCCTCTGCCCAGCGAGTTCTCGGAAGCCCATGTTGAGTACAAGGCTAACGAAAAATCGGCTGAGGGTGCTTTTGAATTGAACCCCGCAAACCGAAGGTCTGGAGTGAAAAATCGGGCTTGGCCGAAGAAACTTCGGCGTCCCTGCCACAAGCGGTCACTTGTCCGGCTTGGTGTCCAGCAGGGTATGAATGGGATAGGCATGCTGGCGCTTGACGAGCTTCGTCACGAAGTACGTGAAGTACTTGGCGATGCCGATATCGGCCTCGAGTAGGCGGTCCATGATCGCCTGATAGTGCTCGATATCAATGGCGACGACTTTCATGACGTAGTCGATGCCGCCGCTGATCGAATAGACCTCGAGGACCTCGGGGACGCCGGCGATGACCTGCTCGAAGCGGGTGAAATCGCTCGACTGATGCTTGTCGAGGGTAACCTCGACCACGGCGGTCGTGGTGTGGACGATGCGGCCAAGGTCGATGTCGGCGTGGTAGCCCTTGATATATCCGGCCTCCTCGAGGCGGCGCAGGCGTTCGAAGCAGGCGCTTGGCGAGAGATGCACGCGTTCCGCCAGCCGTTGCTTGGTCATGCGCCCGTCCTCCTGGAGCGCGGCGAGGATCTTAAGGTCGAGGGCATCCCATTTCATTGCCGTCGACGTCAGTGCGGACGCGGTTCAGAGCGCTTCGGACCTCTCGCCGGAATGTCCGAGCCGACCACCGCCAGACAATCGCCCCGCTGGATCAGACCCGGCGCGTGGCGGCAGAAGACAAGGCCGCCTTTCTTCGCGAAATATTCGGCGGGCGGGCGCTCGATATCCTCGTAGTCGTAGATGCGGGCCAGCAATTGGCCTTCCGCCACCTCGTCCCCGAGATCGACGGTCATCTCGAGGATGCCGGCGTGAGCGACAACGGTGAAGCAATCCGCGTGCGGCGTTTCCATGAGACGAGTCGCCGGCAGGCCGCGGTCCTCGGGAGGGGTCGGGTCGGCGCTGATGACTCCGAAATGCGAGAGGAGATTGCGCACACCCCGTTCGGCGATGCCGACGGAGTCTGCCGAGGATGTGCCGATGCCGCCAAGCTCGGTCGAGATAAAGACCTTGCCCAGTTGCTCAACGGCGGTATCCAGCATTCCCTGGCTGTCAAGTTCGCGGAGGATCATGCCGATCGGCGCGCCGAAGCTCTGGAGCGCCGCGAAGGTCCGCTCCATGAGGTCCGGGTCGTCAAGGTAGTGCATGACGACACTCGGAACGTAGTTCAGCGTCTTGCCGCCCGAGTGCAGATCGACGACCTTGTCCGAGATTCTCACCAACTCCGTGAGCACGAAATCGGCAATGACTTCGGTTACCGTTCCATCCGGGTTGCCGGGAAAGACGCGGTTCATATTGCGGCCATCGATCGGGGAAAGCCGCGTCGCGCTGCGCACGGCGGGCAAATTAAGTGTGGGGATGATAATGACGCGCCCGGCGACATCGGCAGCCCGCAGGCCGCGAGCCAGCTTGAGCAGGGCGATCGGCCCCTCGTATTCGTCGCCGTGCGAGCCGCCGGTAAACATGACCGTCGGGCCGCGCCCGTTCTTGACGCAAACAATGGGAATCTGCAGGGAACCCCACGCACTGTCGTTGCGGGAATGAGGCACCGTCATGAAGCCGACTTGGCGGCCGTCGGCATCGAAGTTGATGGTGCACGAAACCCGGCTCGGCTTGTTCTCGACCTGGGCCTGGAAGGCCGCGTCCACCACGGCCGGCTTTGCAGAAGGATCGATCATCTCACCCTCGGATTACTCTGAACTTCCCGACTACGGCCGGATATCCAAAACGTGCCTGTCGCGTGAGCGCCCGGGACGGAGCAACCATTCCGCCCCGGGTTTCGATTGTGAGGCACGAAGTGGTTCGTCGACGTGCTTATTTCGACGCGTTCTTCTCGGCAGCTTGGATCTCGGACTCCAGCTGGTCGAGGATCTTCTGACCGCTTTCGCCGGTCATTTCGACGAATTTCTTCCGGGCCTCCATACTCGCTTCCTTGAATGCCGCGCGCTCCTCTTCGGAAAGACGGATCATTTTCAACTCGGGTTTCGCCTTCTTGATCTTTTCAAGGCGTTCTTCGTTATATTGCTGCTGGACCTTGAAGATATAGTCATTGAGCTCGGCGATGACGGAGTCGAGCAAGGTTCGCTGCTCGTCGCTGAGATCGGCCGCGTACCAGTCGGCATTGGTCACGACCGTCGTCGTGAACTGCTGCTGGCCGGCCCAGATCATATAGTCCGACACCTCGTAGAACTTCATCTCCTCGATGGCGAAAATGGGATTGACCTGCCCGTCGATCGCCTTCAATTGCAGGCCGCCATAGACCTCGCCATAAGGCATTGGCGTCGGGCTGGCGCCAAAGGATTCATAGGCCGCCACCAGCATCGGCGAGACCATCGTCCGCATCTTGAAGCCGTCGAAATCGGCCGGTGAGCGGATTTCCTTGTTGGTGGTCCAGACCATCTCGCCTTCCGGGTACATGGTGAGAAGCTTGAGGTCCTTCTCCTCGAAATCCTTCCCGAGTTGTTCGTAGATCGTGGCGCTTTCTGTCAGGACAGCCTTGTTGGCCTCATTGCTCTGCGAGAGGAGATAGGGCACGGAAAAGACCTGAATTTCCTGCACGAGCGTACCCAGGTGACCCGGCGACGCGTTGGCGAATTGAATCGCGCCCTGCGTCACCAGTTCCGTCAGATCGGCGGACGTGCCGAGCGTTCCGTACGGATAGACGGTCACGGTGATGTCGCCGCCCGACTTTTCCTCCACCAGGCGCTTGAACTCCTGCGCGTACGCATCCTGGACACTGCCGGAAATTTCTTCGATGGCAAACTTCCATTCGTCGGCTTTGGCCGCGCCGGCGGCCGCGGCAAGGCTAACCGCAAGCGCGGCGGCGAACCATGTCCGGAAAATCGTGGTCATCATGTTTTTCTCTCCCTCGTGGTGGTTGAGCTGTTTCGGCCGCTGCAGCGATCCTTCTTGTTTGCGAAACCAGATCCGGCGCCGTACCGCGCTCGCGACACCGACTCGCTTTCAACAGCAATTTCAACATATGTTGCCTTGTCGAAGGGTTCAATATAACAATTGTCCCATGACAAACTGGCTGCCTCAATTAGATGCAGGTATTCGACCCCGCTATTTGGCACTGGCCAATGCGATCGCGGCCGATATCGAGGCCGGCCGGTTACCACCCGGGGCGCGTCTGCCAACCCATCGCAATCTTGCGTATCGCCTTGGCATAAGCGTCCACACCGTCAGCAACGCCTATGCCGAGCTCGATCGCCGCGGTCATGTGATCGGCCAGGTTGGTCGTGGCACATTCGTGACCTTTTCGGCCCGTCCGGACTTGCAGGAACCCGGCTTCATCCTCGGCCGGCGCGAGTCGCAACTTGTCGACATGTCGATCTTGCGACCGGCGGTCGGCCCAATTCATGCGGAAAGAATAAGAGACGTACTGAACCGGGTCGCACTGGACCAGGAGTATTCATCGCTCCTCGCCTGCCGGCCCATTGCGGGCCTCGATCACCATCGGGTCGCGGGCGCCACATGGGTCAACAAACACGGCCATTCCGTTGGCCCGGAACGCGTGATGCTCGTGAACGGCTGCGCCCATGGTCTGCTGGTAGCCTTGGCAACCCTGACGAAACCGGGCGACATCGTCGCAACCGAGGCGCTGACGGATCACGGTCTGATCGCACTCGCCGGCGTTCTACACTTCCGCTTGCGCGGCATCGAGTACGACGAACACGGCATCGTGCCCGACGCTCTCGAGCGCGCCGGCCACGCGAGCGACATCAAAGTGCTCGTGCTCACGCCCAATTACGCCAATCCAATTGCCACCGTCATGCCTGAGGACCGTCGGCGCCAAATTGCCAGAATTGCCCGGCGCCAGGAAATCATCATCGTCGAAGATGACGTGTTCGGACCGCTTCTGCCGCACCCTGTCCCGCCCGTCGCAGCCTTCGATCCGAACCGCGCCCTTTACATCACCAGCTTCACGAAAACCCTCGTTTCCGGCTTGAGGGTTGGATACATGGTTGCGCCAGAGGACCTAATGCCGAGGCTGGAAACCCGGCTTCGCGCCAGTTCGTGGATGGCTACGCCCTTGGTGGCGGAGATCGCCACGCGCTGGATCGAGGACGGCACCGCGGGCGAACTGATGATCTGGCAACAGACCGAAATGAGAGAGCGCCTCGAAATCCTGCACCGCCATCTCCCCGGGCGCACCTATCAAGCCAAGCCCAACACGCCGCATGTGTTTCTCGATCTGCCTTCGACCTGGCGTCCCGCCAACTTCGCCACCCATGCCCGATTGCAACAGGTCGCCGTGACGCCAGCCGAGCCCTTCGTCGTCGGCGAAAGTCCTGAACCTCAAGCCATCCGCATCACGCTCGGCGCCGCCACCTCCAAGCGCCAGCTGGATGTCGGCCTCAAGCGCCTCGACAAGCTGTTATCGGAAGAGTCGGAGCCCGCCTACATCAACCTTTGATTCGTGGCCACGATTGTTTCGTGTCAATTCGACGATTGACATGGTTTGCTTAGGCGATGACCAT
>CAKZLS010000322.1 GCA_937127205.1 uncultured Rhodospirillales bacterium | reverse complement strand
ATGCGCAGCAGGTGATGAACGGCGACGAAAGCAGGATCGGCGTCGAATACAACGGCGATCAGGCACATCTCGGCCACCCCACCGGGTACGAAGGCGAGCAGTGTCGCCAGGATGTCGAGATCGAGAACGGCGCCGAGCCCCACCGCGACCACAGCCGCCAGCCCGATCAATATAAGCGCGACGATCACCGCGTGGCGGCCGATGCTCAGCAGCGTGCGCACGTCGAACCCGCCGAACTGGGCGCCGACGGCGGACCCGATCACCCAGAGAGCCAGCCACAACAGCGGTTCCGGCGGCACCACCGTGCTGGCGCCGGTCAGGTGAAGCGCGGCGCTGGCGAACATCGCCCCGGTCATGTATGGCGACGGCATGCGCGCCAACCGGGCAACGACGATGCCGGCCGCGACACCGAAGACAAGGATCAGCCATTGGGCGAATTCGTCCGAAACGGCGACGGCGTCTGCTTGCACCGGTGAAGGCGAAATCGGCGTGAACGCGTCCACCGCCAACGGGATCAACAGCACGATCAAGAACACCCTGAGCGACTGGGTGAGAGCGATCAGCCGCTCGTCACCGCCGGAGCCGGCGCCGATCACAATCATCGACGAAAGGCCGCCCGGAGCCGCCGAGAACACTGCCGTCGTTGCGTCGAACCCGGCGGCGCGTGCATAGTAAAGGGCGGCAAGCCAAGTGGAGACCGGCACCAAAAGGGCGACGGCGGCCAAGGTCCAGGGCCACTCCGCGATCCGCTCGACGGTCCCGGGCGAAAACGAACTGCCGATAAACATGCCAAGAATGACGAGCACCGGCTGGCGCAGCGCCATCGGCACGGACGCCCGCACGCCGGCGATACTGGCCGCCAGGGTCGCCAGCATCGCCCCCAGCAACCACGCCAACGGCAACCCGATCCACGCGCCGACGGCGCCGCCAACGGCACCAATGGCCAGCGCCGTCACGGTGGGACGCACGGCAAACCATTTCATTCGGCGAGTTGGGATCTCGAATTTCGTTGGTCCATATGGGGACGGCATCTCATCCATCTTCGCCGGTGTCGCTCCAGCCAAGTTACCAAGTCACATTCATAGCATGAACCGGATGGTGGCACCCGGTGTTCCCTGAAAGTCGCTTGATCCCGGCCGCTCGAACGCCGCCGGCGGGTTCGAACGTACCGGAATCACGACGGTTTTACGCACGGAAACAAGAACAGTGGGAAGCGCGCGCAAATGGTGATAGAAGACCCCGCGTGCGGCAGGCTGACGAGGGATTCGGATAGCGGCCTGCCCCATGATTGCCCAAAAATATTGGTACGGGCCTGATACTGACCCATCTATGCAATCATTTGACGTATGCCATCATTTGACGATTGAGGGATAGAGCACAGGATATGACTGCTTCAGCCAAGACAGCCGACCCAAACTTTACGGACTGCAAGATCGCCGACCTCTCGCTGGCCGAATGGGGCCGCAAGGAGATCGAGATCGCGGAAACGGAAATGCCGGGCCTGATGGCTTGCCGCGACGAATACGGTCCGCAACAGCCGTTGAAGGGCGCGCGGATCGCGGGGTCTCTTCACATGACCATTCAGACCGCCGTTCTTATTGAAACCCTGGAGGCACTGGGCGCCGAGGTTCGCTGGGCGTCGTGTAACATCTTTTCCACCCAGGATCATGCCGCCGCCGCTATTGCCGAGCGCGGCATCCCGGTCTACGCCGTCAAGGGTGAGACGCTGGAAGAATACTGGGACTACGCCGACAAGATTTTCGAATGGGCGGACGGTGAGGTCGCCAACATGATCCTCGACGACGGCGGCGATGCGACCTTGTACATCTTGCTCGGCGCGCGCGCCGAAGCGGGCGAGGACGTGCTCTCCAACCCGGAGTCCGAGGAAGAAGAGGTGCTGTTCGCTCAGATCAGGAAACGCATGGCCGCCACGCCCGGTTGGTTCGGCAAACTGCGGGACTCGATCCAGGGCGTCACCGAGGAGACAACCACCGGCGTTCACCGCCTTTATCAACTCAAGGAGCAGGGCCGGCTGCCCTTCCCCGCCATCAACGTCAACGACTCGGTGACCAAGTCCAAGTTCGACAACAAGTATGGCTGCCGCGAAAGCCTGGTCGACGGTATTCGCCGCGGCACGGACGTGATGCTGGCGGGCAAGAAAGCCGTGGTCTGCGGCTACGGCGACGTGGGCAAGGGTTCGGCGCAATCGCTGCGCGGCGCCGGCGCGCTGGTGCAGGTCACCGAAGTGGATCCGATCTGCGCTCTGCAGGCTGCCATGGACGGTTTCGAGGTTGTCACCCTCGAGGACGCGGCTCCCACCGCCGACGTCATCATCACCGCCACCGGCAACGTCGATGTGGTCACGCTCGAGGACATGCGCCGGTTCAAGGACATGTGCATCGTCGGCAACATTGGTCACTTCGATAACGAGATTCAGGTGGCGAGCCTGAAGAACTTCAAGTGGAGCAACATCAAGCCGCAGGTGGACCTGATCGAGTTCCCCGACGGCAAGCGCATGATCCTGCTTTCGGAAGGACGGCTGCTCAACCTCGGTAACGCCACCGGGCATCCCAGCTTCGTCATGTCGGCCAGCTTCACCAACCAGGTGCTGGCGCAGATCGAGCTTTGGACCAAGGGCGACGAATACGAAAAGGACGTCTACATCCTGCCGAAGCACCTGGATGAAAAGGTCGCCCGCCTGCACCTCGGCAAGTTGGACATGAAGCTGACTGAGCTGTCCAAGAAACAGGCCGATTACATCGGCGTGCCGCAGGAAGGCCCCTTCAAGTCGGATCTGTATCGGTACTAGACAAATCCCGGTCCCGACACGGCCGCCCCCACGATGCGTGGCTTGGCCGTGTCGGCACGGCTTTTTTTGATCGCTCCGCGGGGAACTTTCGCCCACCGCTGTGCATTTTCTTTCATCGAAACCCCTATTGGGAACGAAAGGAAATCAACCATGGCACAGGATGCGATTGAGTTGTTGAAGGCCGACCATGAAGAGGTCAAGGGCATGCTGGAGGAATTGACCAGCACGACACCGCAGGCGACGAAAACGCGCCCGGAGTTGCTGCAGAAAATTGCCAAGGAATTGAAGATCCACACGAAGATCGAGGAAGAAATCTTCTATCCGGCATTCAAGAACTCCGGCGGAGCCGATCATAACACAATGAACTACGAGGCGCGGGAAGAGCACCGGGCGGTAGAAGCCCTGGTCCTGCCCGACCTCGAGAAAACGGACCCGGCCACTGATGAGTTTTCCGGACGCGCCAAGGTGCTCAAGGAGATGGTGGAGCACCATGCCGAGGAAGAGGAAGAGTCCATGTTCCCCGTCGCGAAGGAATCCTTCACGACCGAGCAGCTTGAAGAACTGGGTCAACAAATGGCTGCCCGCAAGCAGGAACTACAAGCGCAAATGTAAGCCGTCTCCGCGCTTCGCGTCGGGAGCGATCGGTCGCTCCCGATGTCGCGCCTACAGCCTCATCGTCCCAACCGGTCCAGCAATTCCGCCGCGAACTGCGACAGCGTGTCGTCGCGGGCGCCCATCACGATGATCCGGTCGTACGGCTGTGCCAATTCCAGAAGCTTTTCGCCGCATTGCGCGCGCTCGGGAAAGTTCCAGGCTTCGTGCCCCCGCGCGCGGACAGCGTCGACGATATCACCGCTGGACACGCTCCGGTCCACGGTGCCGCCGAAATACACCGGGTCGGGCATGATCAGGACATCGCCGTCATCAAGATTGTCGGCAAAGCAATCGACAAACGCATCTTTCATCAATCGCAGAGGACCGAACCCGTGGGGCTGGAACAGGATCAGCAGCCGTCCGGCGAACGTGTGCAAGGTGGTCAGCGTGGCTTCGATCTTATCGGGGTTGTGGGCAAAATCGTCGATGACCGTGATGTCGTTAACCTCGCCGACATATTCGAGGCGCCGCTTGAGGCCCATGAACGCGTCGAGCGCGGAGGCCGCATCCTCCAGCGGAACCCCGCAAGCAATCGCCGCGCCCAGCGCGGACAGCGCGTTGGCCGCATTGTGCCGGCCCGGCGTGGGAAGTTGCACGAA
Organism: uncultured Rhodospirillales bacterium; assembly: GCA_937127205.1. Classification (GTDB taxonomy): domain Bacteria; phylum Pseudomonadota; class Alphaproteobacteria; order Rhodospirillales; family Defluviicoccaceae; genus CAKZLS01. The sequence goes on along the minus strand of CAKZLS010000322.1, from coordinate 102 downwards.
CGCGGACGCGCCGGTCGTCCGATCGATCACCTCGAAGTCGATCGCATTGGGCGCAGGAATAATAGTGCCCGCCCGCAGCCGCGCACCCGGGTCGGACAGGCT
>CAKZLS010000321.1 GCA_937127205.1 uncultured Rhodospirillales bacterium | reverse complement strand
ATTGACATGGTTTGCTTAGGCGATGACCATGGTTTAGGAGGTAGTGGAGGTCCACCCCGACATTGGCCGGAGGAAAACCAGAAACATGAGCGAGGGCCGAGCAGCTGGCGCGGGCGGAGGCAGGTTTGTCCGCACGCTCGCCGCGGTGGACAGCGTGGTCGCCAAGTTTGAAGTATGGGTATTGGCCTACGGTGTTTTGCTCATGGCCGCGAACTCGGTCGCCAACGTCGCCGGGCGTTTCCTGTTCTCGCAGAGCATCTACTTCTCCGAGGAACTCAATCAGTTTCTGATCGTGCTGATCACATTCGTCGGTCTCGGCTATGCGGCCCGCAAAGGACGGCACATCCGCATGTCAGCGATTTACGATCAGCTCAGCGACCGCAACCGTAAGATCCTGATGATTGTCATCGCCACCGTGACGTCGGTGATCATGTTCGTCCTCGCATACTACTCCTATGAATACGTTTATCGCGTGGCGCGGCTCGGCAAGGTGACCCCGGCGCTACAGGTGCCGCTCTATCTGACCTACATCTGGGTGCCGATCGGCTTTTTCATCACCGGACTGCAGTACGCGCTGACCGTGGTCAGCAATCTCCGGCATCCCGACACGTACATCTCGTACGAAGAGATCGATTCCTACGACGAAAGCCATCAGCAATCCGACGATGGCGCTAGTGGCGGCGATGCGCCGGGAGACCAACGATGAGGCCGCTGGCCCTGGATCCGAAGGGAATAGCGACATGACCGAAGCGCTCGTCGGCACGATGATCGTGCTCCTGCTCTTGGGCTTTCCCATGATGATCCCGCTGATCGCGGCGACCATGGTCGGGTTTTTCATCTTCTTCAGCGGCATGAAACCCGAGATCATGATCCAGCAGATGATTGGCGGCGTGAAGCCGGTGGCGCTGATCGCCGTGCCCATGTTCATCTTCGCGGCCGATATCGTCACCAAGGGGCACGCGGCGGAGAGGTTGCTCGACTTGGTGATGCGCTTCGTCGGTCACGTCAAGGGGGGGCTCGCCATCACCACCGCCGCGACGTGCACGATCTTCGGCGCCGTGTCAGGGTCGACCCAGGCCACGGTGGTGGCAATCGGCAGCCCTCTGCGCCCGAAGCTGATCGAAGCGGGCTACAAGGACTCCTTCACCATTGCGCTTATCATCAACGCAAGCGACATCGCCTTTCTGATTCCACCCAGCATCGGCATGATCATCTATGGAGTCATCTCGGGAACCTCGATCGCCGAGCTGTTCATCGCCGGAATCGGGCCGGGTCTCCTTATCCTGTTCATGTTCTCGCTGTATTCGGTGTTATTCGCGGTGGTCAACGGCATTCCGACCATCCCCAAGGCTTCCTGGTCGGAAAGACTGAAGGCCATGCGCCGGGCGATCTGGCCGCTCGGCTTTCCCGTCATCATTATCGGCGGCATTTACGGGGGTATCTTCAGCCCCACGGAAGCGGCCTCCGTCAGCGTCGCCTATGCGCTGATCCTGGAAGTCTTGATCTTCAGATCGGTGAAAATTCGGGAAATTCCCGACATCGCCATGTCCACGGGCCTGATCACGGCGGTGGTTTTCATCCTCGTGGGTGCCGGCGCGGCCTTTTCCTGGACCATATCCTTCGCTCAGATCCCACAGCAGATTTTGGGTTCCCTCGGTCTGAACGAGGCTGGACCGAACATGGTGCTGGTCGCCATCTCCATCGCCTTTTTCGTCGGCTGTATGTTCGTCGACCCCATCGTCGTGATCCTGGTTCTGGTGCCCATTTTTGCTCCCATCGTCGATGGAGTCGGCCTCGATCCGGTGTTGGTCGGCACCATCATCACGCTGCAGGTGGCGATCGGCTCGGCAACGCCGCCTTTCGGCTGCGATATCTTCACGGCGATCGCGATTTTCAAGCGCCCCTATTTCGACGTGATCAAGGGCTCCCCGCCGTTCATTTTCATGCTGTTGCTATCTTCCGTGCTGCTTATCCTGTTCCCTCCAATCGCGCTGTTCCTCCGCGATTTGGCATTTCGATAGGCACGATGGACAAGGAACGGCAACAAGACCGCCGAGCAAAGGAATTAGGGGCCATGTTTAACAAAATCCTCGTCGCCGTTGACGGTTCGGAACACGCCGCCAAGGCCGTGGACACCGCTATCGAGATCGCGCGCAAATTCGATGCGCCGCTGGTGTTTCTCTCGGTCTACAAGCACTACAGCCGGATGGAGAGCACCCATTCACTGGTGCAAACGCGGGAAGTGCCCCAGTCGCCGGACGAGACGCTGGGCAAGCTCGCCAGGGATACGGCCGAACGGGCCGCGGCTTACGCCAAGGAACATGGCGTCGAGCGGGCCGAGGCGGTTTCCAAGCGCGGCCCGGTTGCCCGCACCATCGTCGATTTTATCAATAAGCAGAACATCGATACCATTGTGATGGGTCGGCGGGGCCTTGGCGACATGGAAGGTTTGTTGCTGGGCAGTGTTTCTCACAAAGTGTGCAGCTTGGCGGAATGCACCTGCATCACGGTCAAGTAAAGGATCGGTTAGCGATGCGCGGCCAAATCCCATTCACGTCTTTCACCCTTTTGAACGGTTGGCCCCGGTCTGTGGCATCCCTCATCGTCGCCGGCATCATGGTCGTCGCGGCGTCCTCGGCCGGCGCCGAGGCAACGCTCGACAAAATCACTGGCGAGGGAAAGGTGACGGTTGCCATTGCCAACGAAGCCCCCTACGGCTACCGCGACGAAAGCGGCGAGGTGACTGGCGAAGCCCCCGAGATTGCCCGCGTCGTGCTGCGGCAAATCAATCCCGGCATCGACATCACCTTCGTTTCGACCGATTTCGGCCAGCTGATACCCGGCCTCGAGAACGGCGACTTCGACATCGCAGCCGCCGGCATGTTCATCACGCCTCCTCGCTGCGGCCGCGTCGCTTTCTCGAACCCGACGTACGTCGTCGGCGAGGCCTTCCTGGTCAATAAGGGCAACCCGAAAAACATAACCAACTATGTCTCCATCTCTGAAAACAAAGAGGCAAAAGTTGGCCTGATCGCCGGCACCGTCGAGTACAATTATGCGCTGGTGACGGGAATCCCGGCGGATCGGGCGTCGCTCTATCGTAATTTCGATAAAGCGGTAGAGGGCCTGAAATCGGGAGAGGTTGATGCGGTCGGCATGACTTCCCTGACAATCCGAGAGATCGTTGCGGCCGACCCGAAACTGGAATCCACCGAGCAGTTTTACCCAGAGATCGATGGCGCCGCGGTCAAGGGATACGGGGGTTTTGCCTTTCGCAAGCAGGACCAGGGCCTCGTGGAGGCGTTCAATGAGCAGCTCGCCACGTTTATCGGTTCCGACGAACACCTTGCGCTCGTCAGCCCCTTCGGTTTCAAGAGCGATATGTTGCCCGACAAGACCGCCGCCGACCTTTGTGAAGATTAAAGCGACATGGTACAGCTTGCCCACCCGGGCTCAGCAATACGTTCGGTCCGTTTCGACCCGGCCCTCGACGACGAGCCCGGCGCCGCCGTTCGCATCGGTCTCGTCGTCATCGCTACCGACCACACCAGCGAGCGGGACTTTCGGCGCATCCTTCCCTCCACCGTGGACGTCCTCGTGAGCCGCGTCCCCTGCCGCACCGTCACCACGGTCGAAAGCCTCGGCGAAATGGCCACCGACCTGACCCAAGCCGCCGACCTTCTGCTGCCGGGAAGCCAGCTCCATGCCATTGCCTTCGCCTGCACCACGGGGGCAATCGTAATCGGTGCGGCAAAGGTGGCCCAAAGGATCCAGTTGGTTCGTCCGGGGGTGCCGGTGACCACGCCAATCGAAGCGGCGATCGATGCGTTCGAGGCGTTCGGGGTGAGGCGGATCAGCGTGGTCTTGCCCTATCTGGAGACGGTCAACGAACGTGTCGTCGCATGCTTGGAAGCGGCGGATCTGGAGGTCGTGTCCGTGGTAAGCTTCGAACAGGAATCGGATCGCGATATGGCGCGGGTCCGGCCGGATGCCATTGTCGCGGCCGGCGTCGCGGCGGACCGTCCGGAGGCCGAGGGCGTGTTCGTTTCGTGCACGGCGCTTCGGAGCGCGGAAGCCGCTGAAAGTCTGGAGCGGCGCCTGGGCAAGCCGGTGGTAACCAGCAACCAGGCCCTGTGCTGGCGTCTTATGCGGCTTACCGGCGTA
>CAKZLS010000320.1 GCA_937127205.1 uncultured Rhodospirillales bacterium | reverse complement strand
CGCGATAGTTCACCAAGAACGACTTTCTACCGGTGTCGCTGACTCGCACGCCAAAGCCCGGTTCAATCGTATCCCAAACGATCGTGTTGCCCTGTTTCGGAGGCTTCAGAGCGTTTACGGCTCTGTCATCCAGCTTGATCCTCTTGCCGGCTTTCATGGCAACTCCGCATCAGAAATTTCTCGATGTTTTCTCGATGTTGAATTGCATCTCACCTACATCCGCTTGCGCGTTTTTGCAATGACGATTCATAAATATGCATTTAATGTCCCCAGAGTGGTCTAAATCCACCGTTTTACAAACGGTAAACAAAACCACTTGCATGCGAAGCATGCTCTTTTTGAAAGACCGACTTCAAGTCGGTCACTTCATCAAACCTACCGGCTTTAGCCGGTAGTGGTTTAGTTTCGTTTGCGGTATTGAAAAGTGATATCAGGCGGCCGGCCGCGGGGCTCTCTTTGTTGTGGGGATTGAGCGCGAGCGGAGGGGATGGCCGTCGAGGAGTGGAGCGATGCGGACGAAGGAAAAAGAAAGATGGCTCGGCGCCATTAGGGCCATCAGGGACGAAGCCGAACTGGTTGAGCGGTTGCTGACCGATCCGCCGCATCCGATGAACATGCCTCAGCTGGCCAACGAAATGCGGATCAGCGGCGGCGTGATCCGTAATCTGGCGGTGGAGCTGACCATGTCCTCCATGGACAAGAACAAATAGCACGCTTGTTGCCGCACCGGACCCGGTTTGTCCTATTCAAACGCGGGCCGGCCAGGCCTTGCGATCGCGCGCCGGTAATTACCGCATCCCAAACCGTGTCGGACACCGCCAGGACTTGGGGATCCCGGTGCTGTCGCAAGCGGGAACGGCCCAGGCGGCTTCCCGCAGCTGCCTGAGGTTGCTGCGTGCGGCGGGATCGCCGGCGGCGGCGGCCTTGCCCCACCAATAAGCGGCGGCCTGGGTATCGCTCGGCACGCCCAAACCCAGATCGTAGGCCAGTCCGAGATTGACCTGAGCCTTGGTGTAATCCTGGTCCGCGGCCAGCCGGTACCAGCGGGCGGCCTCGACGAAGTCCTGCTCGACCCCGGTGCCGCGGGCATAAAGCACGCCCATGTTGTTCTGGGCTTCCGGGAGACCCTGTCTGGCGGCGCGGTGGGTCCAGTAGGCAGCGGCGACGGGGTCCTTCTTCACGTCTTCGCCCCGCAAGTAAGCCGACGCCAAATCCACCTGTGCCGTCGGGTAGCCTCTGTTGGCGAGGTTCTCGTCGTTGGCGACCCAGGTGGATGAACATGCGCCTAAGCCAACCACCAGTCCCAACGCGAGAAAACAGCCCCCCATACGAACTGTGCCCACGATCCAATCCTCCTGATAATAGAAATTTTGTTAACATTTACCACAAATACGAGCATTTTGCCAGGGCGGACGGGTCTGTTTTTTCTCAACTGGCGGTCGATTCCGGTGGAATACCGGCGAAATCAACGCCGCGTTTACCTTTGAGCAAGTGAAGCGGGCGTACTGTGGGGCGGTTTTGTCCCCATGGGGGGCATTTGGCGGATTGGAGGGCGGTCGCCCATGCTTCGAGCCCGGTTTCATCGAGTACAGAGTCTCAACGTTGTTGCTAGCCGCGCCGGAATATTTGCCCGCGGCGGGCTGATATGTGCCGTGGTGGCATCCGGGGGGTCGTTGGCCGGATGCGCCAGTGACGCGCCGGTGGTTCAGGCCGTCGATGTCCAGCCGGCGGCATGGGTCGAGCCGCTGCAACTGGCCACGGTGGACATTCAGGTCAAGCGCGGCGAGGACATCGGCTCGCTCGAAGGCGGGACGCTGTGCCTGCCGAACGAGGATCTGATCTACGGCAAGGATCGCGCCACCGTCTATCCCGACGAACTGAACGACGTCTTTCACCGCGAAATGGAGGCGGCCCGCTACACCGTGGTCAGCGATCCGGTGGCCACCGTGGAACGGCCCGAGGATTGGAAGGCGGAGCGGATGATTGTGCCCAAGGTGTTCCGCTTGCAGGCCAATGTCTGTTATCCGGACTCCGGCGTGGGCAAATGGATGTCCAAAGGAGCGGCGGCGGTCGCGGTGGAATGGCAAATCCACAGCCGCGCCGGCGGCGGTCCCATCTACACGCTTATGACCGAAGGCTATGCCGAGCTGAAAAACAGCCAGTTGGAGGGCGACCGCAAGGTCTTCCAAGAGGCCTTCGGCGCGGCCGTCCGGAACATGCTCAACGACCGCCTGTTCGCCCGCCAGATCACCGGGGCGGCGCCTGCGCCCACTGTGGACACGCCCGCGAATTTTATTCCCATTTCGGGTCTAGCGGTGTCGCAACAGCCGATTACCGAGCGGCTCGCCAAGGTGACGGCCAATATCGTGCAGGTGGTGGCCGGAGAAAACAACCGAGGCACCGGGTTCTTCATCGACAAGGGGCGGCACGTGCTGACCACCGCCAGGGCGGCGGGCCGGACCCCGCAGGTGGTTGTGGAACTCATCGACGGCACGGAAGTGCCCGGAACCGTGCTGATGGCCAACGGACGGCGCAACGTGGCGCTGATCGCCACCGAACCGGTGGACGTGGGCGGGCAGGTCCGGCAGCGTTCCCTGATCGAAGCGGCCGCCGAGCCCGAGCACGACGTCGAGATCCGGCCAGTCGCGGACCGCCTCCACCAGCCGACCGATCAGGGC
>CAKZLS010000319.1 GCA_937127205.1 uncultured Rhodospirillales bacterium | reverse complement strand
TCGATTCTCCGTGTAATCCTGATCGGTACCCGGGGCGTCTTCCGAAGACCGGCGTGTAAACACGTAGTCGAGTGAGGCCGAAAAATAGCGATTGATTAGATAGGTGCCGCCAATTCCGGCACGATAAATGAAGTCGTTCCGATCGATACCCTCGTAATCGTTGTTAGTGACGCCTCCCGAAACATTCAGAAGGACGTTTCTGAGCAGCTCGTGGTCCGCTCTCAATGTCCCGGCTGTCGCCCAATAACCGGACGCGCCTATTTCGGTTGTCTCTTCAATAGTTCGGGCAACCGTGGCGCCGACGGTGGTGAGCGGAGTGACGTTCCAGTCCACGGCCAATCCACCCGTGGGGCCATCCATGTTTCGTAGGGACGAGTCGTTATCGTAGAGCTGGCTTCGATAGCCAAAGAAAATATCTCCGACGGTAATGCCGCTGATATCGAATGCAAGTCCACCGACAATCCCATAACCCCAGGAGTCTCGATTTACGCCGACATCGTCCGGTGTCTCATCATAAATACGCGTATTCCCGTCGAAACGGACAAAGGCCTCATATTCCGGAACAATCTCGTAGCCGCCGCGAATTCCTCCTCCATAGACATTACGATCACGATCATCATTGTTGATATTTCCGCCCGCAAGGCTCTCGTTGTCGTCGTAGTCGCGTCTGAAGAACTCGCCGTCGACCGTCGCTGAAAATCGGCCAAGTTGCTGGAAGTAGGTCGCGAAAGCGTCGTACTGATAATAAACGGTCGGGTCTTTGGCTGAGAAGTCGGTGTCGGGATTGCCTCGATCGTCATGACGCTTTGAAACTCCGCCACCTCCGCTCAATTGAGCTTCGCGCGTGATGTCCAGTCGCCCATCGGTAGCAAAAGCAAAATCTTGATAGTTTTCATCGTTATTGTTTGCGTAAAGGCCGAAGTCACCCTCGGCCGCGAAATTGAGGGCGTGATTGTTCCAGTCCGATTCAACAGATACCGAAGGCACCAACTGGGTGATGAAGTCATCTTCGTGATCGTGCTCCGTTGCGAAGATGTTGTCGTTGTATTCCTCGATGACTGTCATCTGTGGGAATAAGAAGAAACTTCCCACGCGTATTCCCAATGGATCGTACTCGGGACGCGGCCGCGTGAGCACAGTGTCTCCGCGGAATAACTCCTGAGCGAACCCATCAACACTAAACAGCGCTGCTGTGGCGAACACTGCCACACCGAAACCCAGTGACTTTCTCACCATAATTCTGTCCTTCTCCCCCTCCGGCTTCTCCATACAAACGGTTTCGAAATCAACACTTAGCTGAAGCCGGAGAACAGTCTGGCAACTACTAACCTCAACACTGTTCTAATGCAATGACGATTGATTGGGGCCACAATTTGTTTAATATGACAGGAAGCGAGGCTTGCTATCATAGCTTACTAACAATCCCAACAGTAAAGCGCCGCTTGTTGTCTGTGGGTCATCAGCAACTCGGTGATGCGTAGTCGGGGCACGGGGGTTCCGGGTCACGAGCATCGTCGTCATCGAAGGGTCGGAACCGTTGTCGGTTGCCGGCCCCGGGTTCGGTGCATTCGGGGTATCTGTCGTCAAGGGCGCGCCGGACCGGGACCGCGAGTTCCGGAACTGCATCGACAGTCGCTGTCGCCAATTCGATCGGGCATACGCATTCATCCCCGAGAAGACGACCTTTAGAAGATACCTTTATATCCGCGAACTCCATGATAGCCAACGCATATCCAGGATTTTCAGTTACCAGTGCGCTGAACGCATTCGCGGCGATGCATTGATTTTCCCTCTCAGGATTCGCTTCAAGAGCTTCCAGGATCTCAGCTTGCAGATCAGGCGGTAGATCCGACGCCGGATCGGTGCCGATGACAGCAGCTCCGCCCGCTGCACCACCCGGAACGCCACCGCTTGTCGAAGCGCTTTGGATGGCGCCACATCCGGGAGTCGACGCATCGCGGCATGCCTCATCGCTTGGACTAGAGCCGAGAGACGTCGGGTCCGAAGGTTGCGTTGCTAAACCCGCGCCGGGCGCGATTTCACCTAAGGATTGTTCCATGGCTGTCGCTACGGCCGAATCGCATTCCGGATATCGGTCCTCTAAAACGCGTCTGAGCGGACCGGCCAAGTGTGGCACTACCCTAACTCCAACAGCTGCGAGATCAGTGGGGCATGAGCAATCGTCTTTAAGAAGGTTCCGCTGTGACGCCAGATTGGCGCTGGCGAACTCCACAATCTGCTGAGCCTTTTGGAGGTGGGAGCCGACCAGGTCGCTCATTCGTTTGACGGGGATGCAATGACCGTTGTCCATGTCACGCGCCGCCACTAGATTGAGAACCTGGGTTTTAACCTGAGGGGAAAGCGCTTCTGTCGCGTGAGCCTCGCTCGGGAGGGCAGCAAGAATCAGCGCTGCCACAGAGGATCCAGCGACAGCGAGCTTCAAAACCGGTGACATCCAAACCTCCATATCAATTGTGCCCGTACGAGCCCTTTCCTCGAAATCGATCACATTTTAAAAAGTGTATCGCCTGTCGTGAATGCAACCTATATTGCATCATTGATTTAGAAAAAACAATCTTAGAAATTATTATTTATGCGTTATGTGTGCTAAAAGTGCTAAAAAATTTTTTCTCATTTTTTTACGATATGTTATGATATAAAAACTATCTATGGTAGTGTATTTGATCAACGGTACGGTGTTGACACTGGCGGCATTTCAGTGGGCGGTGAGCTAATGCCCAGCAATCGGCAGTCGGGAGCGGGCCTATGCATTACCAAAACGGCTTTCGACGCAAACTACTCCTAAGCTGTGGGCAAACATGTGGCATACCCCCCAAATCTGGCGGGTTGCCCTGGCGGCGAGCTTGGATAACTGGGCATTGAAAAGACGGAACCACGAAGGATTTGATCGTCTGTAGTCGTTTCGGTCTGGCAATATCCGTATCCATGCCGCATGTAAATCTTTGAGGCGGCGCTCAAACGCCCACGTGTGGCGTTGTCCCGAACTTTCGGCATTAGCTTTTTTTCCTTGCCGCCGGGTGGGTGTCTGGAACGAACCATTGGGTGATACAAGGGGTGCAACTTGACCAATGATTTGATGCCAGTTGGTGTCTTCGGGCGCATTTGGGGAAAGTCAAAAAGGCTTACCGTCGAGAAAGCGCGGGTGCCCGCTGGCGACCGCATTTACGCAATTGGCGATATTCATGGTCGCGTGGACTTGTTGAAGCGTTTGCATGATACAATTGCACTAGATGCGCAAACAGCGGCGCCGAACACCCGGAAGACGATCATTTATCTCGGCGACTATGTGGATAGAGGGTTCAATTCTAAGGAATTAATCGACTACTTGCTCGATAATCCGCTCCCCGGATTGGCGCCCGTGTATCTCAAGGGCAATCATGATGAATATTTTGTCAATTTCATCGAGACATGCAACGAAGGCGCCCCGTGGTTGAAGTATGGCGGTGACGCGACTGTATACAGCTATGGGGTTCGGATTGCTGACGATGTAGCCCCCGACCAGCGGCTTGAACACATATGTGAAAGGTTGCGCGAGACCGTGCCTGAGCGGCATATTGACTTTCTTTCACAACTGAAATTGGCGTGGACGGTAGGCGACTTTCTTTTTGTGCACGCAGGCGTGCACCCGGATAGACCATGGGATAAACAAACGTCCGAGGATCTGCTCTGGATTCGCGATGAGTTTCTCGAATCCGATCGTGATTTTGGGAAGATTGTTGTCCATGGCCATTCGGTAAGTGATGGTCCGGACGTCCGTAACAATCGCATCGGCATCGATACTGGCGCGTGTTACAGCAATGTGCTCACCTGCCTTGTCCTAGAAGGGGACGACAAGCGCTTTCTCTCCACATCGGATTAGCGTGCCCGAGCGGTTTGACTCAGACATTTGGTGGCCATACGGTGCCCTCTCGAGTCTCGCTGATTAAGCACATAGCGCGCCGTGATGCGGTGGTGTTACAAGTGCCGCGCACCGACGCGAGGGGGCTCGGAAGGCGCCTTCGGGTTGCTTTTTCCGCTCCCTCGGGGCGTCCGACGCGCTTGACGATGGGTCCCCATCACCCGCGAGCGCCCTCCTGCCGAGGGAGCGGGAAACACGATCGGATGGGTACCATATGTTTAATGTCCCTGGAGTGGTCTAAATCCACCGTTTTCCAAACGGTAAACAAAAACCACTTGCATGCGGCGCATGCTCTTTTTCAAAGGACCGACTTCAAGTCGGTCACTATATCAAACCTACCGGCTTTAGCCGGTAGTGGTTTAGTCCAAACCACTAGCAGGCAAAATGTGTTTAACGCTTCGCCGCAAAAGCAGAAATCAAAGAAATATATAAAGTTTTCATAAAATAAAAAATTGAATAATTATAAGTAATCAGCAAATAATATTGTTGAATTTTTCGCCTGCAAGCTACATTCTAGAGCACGGACATGCGGTCAATATCGACATATCCTTCTGTTGTTAAAATCGTACCGGCCGACGAGTTTTTTGCTGTGTTAGCAGAAAATTAGTGAGCCCGATGTTAAATGGGGGCTGGTTTTATCTAAGACGGGTAGCGTTTCATGATGTATTCGGCGCGTTGTATGCCTGGTTTCATGGTCTCCAAAATCACGGGCTATTGTTCGGATCCAATCCGTTCATGGATAGTAAACCGATCTCGCGGAGGGTCGGCAACCGTACCTCCCTTGATCTTTGCCGCTGCGCTGGCGGTGGCCGCATCAGATGTCGGCATGGCTCAGGCCACGACACTCGAAGAAGCCGTCTCTGTGGCAATTTCGACCCACCCGACCGTGAAAAAGGCTGAGGCTGGGAAACGAGCGGCAGACGAGGGGGTCGATGAGGCGCGGGCCGATTTTTTCCCTACGATGGATGTGGCGGGTGAATTCGGTTACGAGCGCACCGACAACTTCTTTACCCGAAGTCAGACAGACAGCGGGGATAGTACCGAGGATCTCGCTCGGAAGCTTATTGTTGGCGAAGCTCGCCAGAACCTGTTTGGAGGTTTCGGCAGGTTCAACCGCACCTCAGCCGCCAAGGAACGCGTGAAGCTCGCGCGTAACAATTTGATCGATAGTGCCGAGGCCATCGGGTTGCGAGCCACGACTGCTTATGTTGACGTGCTGCGAGCTCGCCACGTGGTCAATCTAGCCGAGGAAAACGTCAGAGTTCACTTGGATGTCCGCAACAATATCCAATACAAGGCTGAGAAGGGCCGAAGCGACTCAGGCGATTTCAATCAAGCGGAAAGCCGTCTTTCTTTGGCTCGGAAACGCTTGAACGAAGCCCGTGGCCAACTTCGCGAGGCCGAAGCCGGGTTTGTCGAGGCTGTTGGGCAAAATCCGGGCACGCTGCAGACGCCTCGGCCGCCCCACCAGTCTATACCGCAAACAATCGATCTTGCGGTTGCCGCGGCCGAAGAGAAGAATCCGGCAATCATGGCTGCCATAGACGATGTCAGGGCCAGCGGATTCGACTCAAAGGCGCTCGAGTCTCCATATTACCCAAGGTTTGACGTCAAGTTACTCGGCCAAGGCGGTAACGACGTCGACGGCGTCAAAGGCGACGACAATCGTTTTCAGGCGCTATTGGTCATGGACTACAACCTCTACCGTGGCGGGGGAGACAGAGCCCGACAACGCCGTTCCGTCGCAAAGGCCAGCGAGGCGAGACAGCGGGAAGCTGAGATTCGCCGATTGGTAGCCGAGCAAACCAGGATTGAGTATACCGCACTCCTCACCGCGAGAGAAAATCTTCCGATCGCGGAGACGCGGGCGAAGGCCGCGGCACGTGTTGTCTCTGCTTATCGGCAGCAGTTCGAACTTGGACATCGCTCCCTTCTGGACGTGCTCGACGTCGTCCACGAATTGTTCGAGGCTAATGTTGGAGTGGTCAATACCGATGCCGAAATGATGCGCGCATATTACAGGGTGTTAGCAACCAGTGGCTCATTGCTCTCGGTATTGAAAGTGACTGCTCCCACCGCTGCCGCCATCGGTACTTCCTGAGAGCAGTAGTGGCGCGCGACCGAGCGGTACGTTCAAGGACCGCGAAGTCTAGGTCCAGTGGGTCTCGGCGGATTTGTCGCTAGCCGCACTTACGGATAATTGGAAATGCCGCGGATCGATACCGGTCCGCGGGTTGCGTCGTTTCCATCCGAATGTTTCGCCGCAGTAATCGTGTCTCACCCTTGTCTACCGCCTCTCCTCACCGATGTGAATCGCATGGAATGAGCCCCGATAGCGATTGACGTGGCTCCGCCATAGAGTAGAACACAGGCTTACGCGGCGCCGCTCGGGAGAAAATAAGAAATGCGCGTTCTGTTTATGACCAACGAATATCCCCCTCATATTTACGGCGGCGCCGGCGTGCATGTGGAATACTTGTCCAAAGAACTGGCAAAACTGACACCCATCGAAGTGCGGAGTTTTAACGAGCAGGCCTATATGGACGGGCAGTTAACCGTTCGGGGCACGAAGATCGACGCTTCTCTGTTTTCGGGATGCCCGGTGCCCTTGGTTTCCCCTCTCAAGGCCCTTGCGACGTCGCTCGCTTTCAATGGACAGGGCATCGATGCGGATATCGTCCACTGCCATACTTGGTATGCGCACTTCGGCGGCATATTGGCCAAATTAATATATGGATTGCCGCTGGTCATAACGGTTCACTCTTTGGAACCCTTAAGGCCTTGGAAACGCGAGCAAATCGGTCGCGGTTTCGATCTTTCCAGCTGGGTTGAGAAGACCGCGCTGGAAATGGCCGATGCTGTAGTGGCCGTTTCGAAAAGCACATACCACGATGTGCGGGCGCTGTTTAATGTGGATCCGACACGGATGCACGTTATCGCCAACGGGATCGATACTGACGAGTATCGGGCGGTTAACCGGCCGGAGGTTCTTGCTCGCAATGGAATTGACTATAGCTCACCCTATGTTCTCTTCGTCGGCCGAATGACTCGCCAAAAAGGCCTTTACTACCTTCTCAAGGCCGCCGAAGCCATCGATCCTAAGTTACAGATTGTTCTCTGCGCAGGTGAATCGGACACGCCCGAACTGCAGGTGGAATTGGAGGCGATGGTTAGCGATTTAAGGTCCCGTCGACCAGGCATCGTTTGGATACCCGGTATGCTGGGACGCGAAGACGTTATCGCGCTTTATTCGCATGCAGCCGTGTTTTGTTGCCCATCAATTTATGAGCCCTTCGGGATTATCAATTTGGAGGCCATGGCGTGCGGTACGCCGGTGGTGGGAAGCCGCGTTGGCGGAATTCCCGAGGTGGTCGCCGACGGAGAAACCGGGCTGATCGTGGACGCCAATTTATCCGATGCGCCGCCTCATGATCCACAGAATCCCGAAGCATTTGCCGCGGGATTGGCGGCGGCGATCAGTCGGCTAGGAATGGACCCCGATTTATCCCGTGTTATGGGCGAAGCTGGCCGTCAGCGGGTAATCGACCTCTATAGTTGGCAAAGCATCGCCAAGCAGACTTTGGGACTTTATGAATCCATCACGAGCGGATAATCATTCGCTTCAAAGCCCGTGTCGCCATCGTTGGCGCACAAAACGGAAGCTGAAATAATCAGCAAATAGCATGGGGAACAAATCGTGTCCGAAGGCATAAGACTCTACAATCTTTTTCCGTTGCTGGCCGGTACCGTCAACGATTGGGAACGCCACCTTGATCGCATATCCGAGATGGGCTTCAACTGGATTTTTGTTAACCCGTTCCACACGACAGGGGCGTCCGGTAGCCTTTATGCAGTCAAAGATTACTATGAACTCAATCCGCTCTTCAAAGGGCGCTCGCGGCGGAAGGCAAGCACGCTAATTTCCGGTTTTGCCGCCGCTGCCGAAAAGCGTGGCTTGTCCGTGATGATGGACTTGGTCATCAACCATACGGGCATAGATTCTAACCTCACCGAACAGCATCCTGAATGGTTTCAGCATGAGGCGGACGGCTCTTTGCATTCGCCCTTTGCCGTAGACCCAGCCGATACCCGAAAGAAGACTGTTTGGACCGATCTCGCGGCGATAGATTATAGTGATCGCCCCGAGCGCCAGGAAATCATCGACTATTTTGCGGGTGTTGTCCGCCACTATGCCGAGCTTGGAATCCGCGGGTTCCGATGTGATGCCGCCTATCAAGTACCGGCGGTCGTCTGGCAAGGTATTGTTCAAGCGGGCCGGGAGGCGGCCGATGGCGCCGTTTTCGTGGCAGAAAATTTGGGAGGGATGCTTGAGGACGTGCAGGGGCTGCGTCCAGCTGGCTTTGACTATCTGTTAAACAGCGCCAAATGGTGGGATTTTCGCGAAGGCTGGTTGTTGGAACAGTATGAGATTTTCCGAAGTATCGCGCCTTCGATCGCGTTTCCGGAAACCCACGATACGTCGCGCCTCGCTGAAGATTTGGCGTCCCAGGGAGTGAATGATCCATCCGACATGGAAAGACGGTGTCGGCAAGCGTACCTCTTTTCGGCTGTATTCTCTGCCGGTGTGATGATCCCGATGGGGTATGAGTACGGGTTTCGCCGGCGTCTGCATGTGGTGAACACCCGGCCAGAGGACTGGGAGGAACCAACATTCGATTTGACGTCGTTCATCGCGGATGTGAACCGGATGAAAGCGTCTGTGCCCGTATTTAACGAAGAGGCTTCTCAACGGGCTTTCGCCGTAGGCGACGGTCGTATCGTCTGCCTCTTGCGTTGCGCCAGCGGAGGAGGGGATTGGGCCCTATCCATGATCAACACTGATTGGGGCTCAGCGGCGACCGCGAGAGCGGATGGACTGGATGAAGACATCTCGCAAGGCCGAGAGGTTACGCCTAGCGGCGAGAGCAAAGCCTTCGCAGCTGGTGACGAACTGACGCTTCAGCCCGGACAGGTAAGGGTGTTCATCAGGAAATAGGGGTGATTTGTGCAACCGGAAACATAGGTGACATTTTAGACTGGCGACATGGGTAACCAAGTTCCTGTTTCATTCATGTCTCGCATGTCTCGGCATGGTGTTGTTGTTGCAACTGTGGGGTTGTGGGCGACGGTGTATTGTCGTCCACAAATCCATAGCCATGACGACAGGGGCGAATTGACCGCAGGGCAATCGGGTGAAAGAGGTGGTGACAAGGGGTTAAAGTTCTGAATCGAT
>CAKZLS010000318.1 GCA_937127205.1 uncultured Rhodospirillales bacterium | reverse complement strand
CACGCACACTTCTTCAACGCTGAAGATTTTGTGGTTTGTGGGTTTATAATTTAATCTGAGGAGGACGCTTTAAGTGGCAAACCTCACCCATTTCGACGCCGAGGGTAACGCAGTTATGGTCGACGTCTCGAACAAGGACGTCACAGAGCGTATTGCCACTGCGGAAGCTCTTGTTCTGGTCCAACCCGCGACGATGAAATTGATCGCAGAGGGGGGGCTTAAAAAGGGAGATGTCCTCTCTATCGCTCAGCTTGCGGGTATTATGGGGGCAAAAAAAACACCGGATCTCATTCCTTTATGTCATCCTCTGAGCCTTTCCTCTGTTGTCGTTTCGTTGAAATGTGACAATGCACAAAGCTCCGTTCGCGTAACCGCAACGTGCCGAGTCAACGCACGCACCGGGGTCGAGATGGAAGCTCTAACGGCAGCCGCCGTTGCGTCGTTGACTGTTTACGATATGTGCAAAGCGGTGGATAGAAGCATACAGATTACGGACCTCCGCGTAGTCCACAAATCCGGCGGCAAGTCAGGCACATTCAACGCATCATCTTTGGAATGACGCTATGATCTCGGTTGCCGAAGCAATCTCGATAATAACTTCATCCATCAATCCGGTATCCACAGAATTGGTGGAAGCATCATCCGCACTGGGACGAGTGCTGGCGGAAGATGTGGCATCACAGCTAACGCACCCCCCGACCGATGTCTCGGCGATGGATGGTTATGCCGTCCGGATCGAAGACATAGATCACGTTCCTGCTAAACTAACAGTCATTGGGGAATCAGCGGCCGGCTCAGCATTAGAAAGTACTGTGGGAAATCTCCAAGCCGCACGCATTTCTACTGGAGCCGCAATCCCCAGAGGAGCCAACTCGGTCGTCATTCAGGAAGATACCCTCCGGAGCGGCAACGAACTCACCATTCTAAAAAAACCTGAAGCGAAAAAGTGGATTCGCGAAGCAGGTCTCGATTTTCGCACGGGTCAAACACTACTCAAAGCAGGCAGATATTTGACGGCACGCGATGTTGGTTTAGCTGCCGCTATGAACGTACCTTGGGTGCGTGTTTTCCGAAAACCCCGTGTCGCTTTTTTGGCGACCGGCAATGAAGTGGTTCTACCTGGATCTCGGCTCGGACCAAATCAGATCATCAGTTCAAACAGTGCGGCCCTCGCTGCCTCCATTTCCGCCTTGGGTGGAGTGCCTGTGAATGTCGGTATTGCCCGAGACACTGAAAGTGCGCTGGAGACCAAGCTGCAGAATCTTGAAGGCATAGATCTCTTGATCACCATTGGCGGAGCCTCCGTCGGTGATCACGATCTCGTGCTTTCCGTTCTCACGAGACTCGGTTTCTGCACTCTGTTTCACAAGGTGGCCATGCGCCCGGGAAAACCGATGTTGTTCGGTTTGTTGGAAGCGACTCCGGTTCTCGGTTTACCAGGCAATCCGGTATCTGTAGGCGTGGCCACTGCGGTATTTCTCAGGCCCGCAATGCAGCGCATGTCAGGCGTTGAGCAACAAGACTTTCCACTGCCGACAGCCTGGCTCACAGAAGACCTATCAAGCAATGACTCACGGCAAGACTACGTTCGAGCGCGTCTTTTGTATACTGCGGCTGAAGATTTCGCGGTAACGCCACTACCAAAGCAAGACAGTTCTATGCTCGCAGCTTTCGCCGATGCTGATTGTCTGATCGTTCGCGCGCCTCATGCTCCCCCTGCGGTGGCCGGAGATCGAGTTCATTACGTTTCCCTCGCGCATAGTAATATTTCCCTGTGACTGGCTCACTTGTTGATGCCGACCCGCATAAACATGCTTGACGTCAACTAGGAACTAAACTAGAACGTTTGCTGTGTTTTTGTTTTGTTCCCTTCCGGTGCCTAGCGATCTACAATCCGCCATGGCCCGGTTGGCCGCAATCAATTTTTGCTGAAAACTTCAAGGCAACGGAACAGCCGATCGACTTCAAGGGGTAACCGCATGCTCACAAAGAAACAGTACGAATTGTTGGTATTCATCAATCACCGGCTCAACGAGGCGGGAGTCTCTCCGTCATTCGATGAAATGAAGGACGCGCTTGGCTTACGATCCAAGTCCGGTATTCATCGTTTGATTACCGGTCTTGAAGAACGCGGTTTTGTGCGGCGCCTTCCTCACCGTGCCCGAGCGCTTGAAGTCCTCCGAGTACCATCAAGCCTGGGAAAGAGCGAAGCTTCAGCGGAAACAACGTCAAACAAGTCTCTAGCCCCAAACGTCATTAAGGCTGATTTTAAAAATTCGAACCATCGCGCGGCATCCGCTCCAGCTGTTGAATTGCCGATATTTGGCCGCATAGCCGCTGGGACACCGATTGAAGCATTGCGTGATCACACGGCCAGTGTCGAAGTTCCCATTTTTCTGTTGGACAAAGGAGAACACTACGCTCTTGAGGTTGATGGCGACTCTATGGTTGAGGCGGGTATTCACGATGGCGACACCGCCATTATTCAACGAACGGATATCGCCGAAAACGGGTCCATCGTTGTCGCACTCGTTGACAATGAGGAAGTTACCCTGAAGCGATTGCGCAGACGCGGTCAATCGGTTGCATTAGAACCTGCCAACGCCGCATATGAGACTCGTATATGCGGCCCAGACCAAGTAAAGGTTCAAGGACGACTTGTCGGTTTAATGCGAAAATATTAATATCTTGTCGTTCTACTTAGCCTGGAGGACCTACCCACGGTCGCGTGCCACGCAGGCCATTAACACTCTCGACACGCACGCGCCCATTGTCCAGCCACAGAGCATGGGTGCCCTTTCGCCACAGATCAAAACGATCAATGACTGTGTGCGGAATGGGACAAGCACCGCGCACAGGAACCGTACTCACAATCACATCAGCGATTTGGCAATCGTCTAGTAGAGCTTCCGGCCTGCTTACCAGCGCGACGACAACGCCTTCAGCATTGTAAATACACCCAAGGAGGTCGCAATTCAGTTTTCCGTCCGGACTGGGGCCATAACGCGGCCACGGCAATGTCGCATCATCCTGGCCGATGCGTCTTAGCCAGACACCGCGGCTAAATGGGGCAGCTCTTAGCGAAGATAAACTGAGCTCTCCGTCGGCTGTTTTTACGGCCAGCAACTTTCCTTTCCCGTCCACTATAACGTCAGGCGGATCAACGGTCACCGTCCCCAACAAACCAGCAGCTATTGCCACCAAACCCCACAAACGCCAACGACGATGCCACAAACATAGCCACGCCCCACCCATTGCCACTGAAATCAATCCCCACAACGGCATTGGGGGCAACAAACTCACAGCGCCGGGCCATCTTGCCACCGTTTCGGCAATCCATACGACGACTTCAACACCCCAGGATATTGGCGCTAGAGCAATCCCTTCTAGCCCCAATGGCATGAGAACAAACGCGACGACCGCCCACGGCATGATCCAGAGAGCTGTTGCGGGCACCGCCACAATGTTCGTCAAAAGCCAATAGTCAGAAAACCGATTGAAGTGATAAATTACAAACGGTGCAGTCGCGATCCCGGCCACAATGGTGGTCAGGGCCACACCACCGACGTATAGCAGAACTCGCCTCCGCCAGGTTGTTGGTACTCCGTTGACATCCCGATTACGCCGTAAGACCTCGTAAACCGCGACCAACGCGAGCACCGCCGCGAAAGAGAGCTGGAAACTGGCCCCAAGCAGACTTTCTGGACTAAACATTAAGATGAATGTACCGGCACAGGCGACCAAACGCATAGATATGCCTCGACGATCAACCATCACGGCAATTAACACTATTGCAACCATGAGAAATGCCCGCTGGCTTGGAATGGTTGCACCAGCAAGCAGCATGTACCCCCCTGCCCCAAAAATCGAAACAACGACGGCAATTTTTTTAATTGGCAGGCGGAGTGCCAGTGGCGGACATAGTGCCAGAATCGAACGACAACTAAAAAAGAGAAATCCAGCTACCAAGCCAATATGCAATCCAGATATGGCCAATAAATGAGCAATTCCGGAGTCACGAATGGCCTGCATGATTGGGATCGGAATTGCACCCCGATCACCCGTCATTAACGCCACGATCACTGCGGCGGCGGGGCCATCGACATGGTCATAAACCTTCGCTGCTATATCTCCCCGGACCCGGGCTATCAAGTGCTTGTAAGCTTCGAGTCCGTGCGGCGGTGCTTCAGTTATAACTTCTGCTGACCCGATGGCGTATCCAACCGCCCCAAGTCCGCGAAAAAACGATTGCCGCTGAAAATCGAAAGCTCCCGGAACGGATGGCGGAGGCGGTGGGGCCAAGACCGCGTAAATACGCACAAAATCCCCGGGCTTCATCGTCGGTTGGTTCCCTCGAAGACGAACGCGCACACGCGAAGGAGCCACGTCTGCGTCTAGACGCGCTATTTGTGGCCGATCAAGAGTAACTCGGCTTCCATTTGCCAAAATATCAATACTGGACAGTTGGCCCAAAACAGAAATCGGGCCCATCTTTTTCGGAAGAATCGGTGCTGCCACAGTAGCGGTCCGCAGTTGGGCATTGGAGAAACCGACAGCAATCGTAACGATGATGATTGCAAACGAAAATAGCAAGCCCCGGTAACAACCAGCGGCGTTTTTGACGATGATCGCAAAAAAAACAAACGCAGCAATAACGAAGGGACCAATCCAAGGTAGCGGCTCCGCCGCCAGCGAAAAATAAAGGCCAATTCCTAACGCCAAACCAACGGGTAGCCAAAGCACCCAGCGGTCCCGCTCGGCAGCAAAGTATCCAGTACCTGCTTCAAAGACATTAGTTATAATCGCTGGCTGCGCCATCGTTTGCACTAGTCAATTTCCTGCCGAGGCGATGTGACTGCAAAGCTCCTTACACTTTGCTCCAGCCCCTCCCTTGCGCCACTGTTCGTTAATGTTTAACAAATTTGGATGGTTGTGGCTATCAGCCCACACCCATATGGGGGTATTTTTTCTTCGCTGGCATATATTTTGGCGGCACAGTCGATTTCTATCGTCCGAACAGCAAATTACGAGAACTGAGTCCAACAGGTTTTTTTGGCCTGGGGCGCTCACGTGAACACTTAGCGCATTTCACGAGTGGCGCGCTAAAATCGTTCGACACCGCAGAGAAAATCGATCGCACCTGCACATTTGTGCAATCTAGTACCGCCCAGCGGGAATGTTGACTCTAGATCTGTGTGTGTCTGCTGAAATGTCTGTTTTGTTTGGGTCAGGATCGTGATTCTCTCT
>CAKZLS010000317.1 GCA_937127205.1 uncultured Rhodospirillales bacterium | reverse complement strand
GCCGCCGCCATCGCCGCCGCCGTCGCCGCCGCCATCGCCACCGCCGTCGCCGCCGCCATCGCCGCCGCCATCGCCACCGCCGTCGCCGCCGCCGTCTCCGCCGCCATCACCGCCGCCATCGCCAGCGCCGTCACCACCGCCATCGCCGGCGCCATCGCCCGCACCGTCACCAGCGCCATCGCCGGCGCCATCGCCCGCGCCATCACCGGCGCCATCTCCAGCGCCATCGCCCGCACCGTCACCAGCGCCATCGCCGGCGCCATCGCCGGCGCCATCTCCAGCGCCATCGCCGGCGCCACCACCACCGCCAGCTCCGTCGCCACCGCTACCGCTGCCGCCGCCAGATCCATCGCCACTGCCACCGGATCCACCAGAACCGGCTCCACCATCGCCGTCGCCGTTCCCGTCACCGTCGCCACCGTCACCGTCACCGTCGCCAGCGCCGTCACCACCACTTCCGGCACCCGCCGCGGTGTCAAATTCCTCCAATTCCAGAATCTCAGGCGCGATTGCCGTTTCAGATATTTCAATCGCGTTCGGGTTGCCTGTCTTGATAGACGCTGTCTGCCCAGCAGACACTCCTGCTTCTGTCGTTGAACCCAAGGCTATGACGTTCGCCCTGCCCTCGCTGACTCGTACGGAAATGGAGTTCGGGTCGACGGTGATTCCAACGGTCGATCCAGCGCTCTTCACAACGGCCGTGGGAGTCCGAACTTCCACGATACGATTGGCGGCGTTTGACTTGGTGATCACGGTACCGCGAACAAGACGAACACCCATTGCCGTGGGCCCGGTCGGCAGGAGGATGGAAACATCGGTGTTCGCTCCGACGACAATGTTCGCGTCGCCGTGACCGAGGTGGGACCAACCTCCGACGCCGCTCCGGATGTGACTCGGAGGCTGAAGCACGACGCCGGGTTGGAGCGGTGACCGCGACGATTGTTCCGCGGCCGACCACTGGACATCTCCAGTGGTCGAAATGACCGCCCAAGCATTGCCGCTCAGCGATTTCTCGACTGCCTTTGCCGCGTTCGATGTCCGACTGTCAAATATCGTCTCCACGGACGACCGGGGATCGGAAGCTGCGGGCGCAGAGTAAATGAATGTGAAAAATGAAATTACAAAGAATGAAAAAACACTAATAACAATATGTAATGATGATTCAATATTCGTTATTTTTATTGGCTGGGACATTCAAATTTCGCCATTTCTTATTGATCTTATTTTTATCTGATCTCTCCGCCACCCTGTCGCGCAAGCTGGGTGGCAACGGAAGCGTTTCTAGTTCACACGTGAACGCAATCTACCTTGCGCGAAGACGTCCACTCAGCGCCTTATTCCCCCGTCAAAAGAGAATTCTTCGCACAACACAAAGCCGCTTCCAGTCTTCACGTACTCCTTTTCCATTCCCGATCGTGCGCAAGCTTCGAATGCGTTGGGGGCTTTTTCTTCAACCTTCTCGGATGGCGCTTGCAAGCGAACCTGTTGCATGGGCCTTGGTTCTTCCCGCGCCTCAATCTGTGGCAAGGCCTTGTCCGCTAGCGGCGCCACCTTTGGTGCATCCGATGGTGCTCGTCTCGATTGCATGTTGTTCGCCTGATAACGTTGTCCATAAATCTTCACGCTTTTTCGTGGCTGCGCATCACCTGAAGGGGGGCTTTTCTCGATTTTTGTCGATTTTTCTATTGGTGCTCTCTGAGAACTCTGGCGGCCTGATGTTTTGAGGTGCTGCTGAAAAGATTCGAATAGGCTTCTTTCTAGCGCGGTGACGAGCTGATCATTGATTTCCGTGTTTGTCTCGCGTCCCTGTTGTTTCTGAAATGATGCAATTGCGTCGAGGGTCATCGGCCCGACCACGCCATCGATCGGACCTGGATAAAACCCCAGACGATCCAACAATCTCTCCGTTTGGATAACAGTATTGGTGGAAACAGCTGGTGGCGTATCGGCGGAGCCCGTCTCGCGCTGCTTTTTAGGCTCCGAGGTTTCCAGCGCCACCGTGGGCGTCATCGTTGGGTCGGACTCAACGGGCCTGGACGCAAGCTGATCTTCAGGCTCCTGATCGGGTCCCTCGCTTGCAGGGTCCGGCCGAAACCTTGGGGTATCGGGACTCCCGGTCGCGCCGTCGGATAGCCCAGACTTAACTCGCGTCCCCGCGGGTGCCATCTCGACCGCGGTCAAAGCCGGCAAGATGTCATCGACCGAAGGCGCCTGGGCGACACCGGTATCAGCGGCAGCAACTTCATTTTCGATCGACAATCCGGTGCCGTTTGTCGCTTCTCCCGTCACACCGGCGACCGTGTCCGTGTCCCTGTCCGAGTTTTCGGAAAGCGGTTGGGAGCTTGGCACCGCAACAGGAGACAACGCTAATTCAGAACCGTCGTTTTGTCGGGGGGCACTCGGCTGCGGCAAAGTTTCGTCATCACGATAACCGGGAGTGAATGGCCCGGAAGTAAATGGTAATGTACCGGTGCCTTCGCGGAGGGGTTCGATTGCAAGTGCCGCCGCAGGCAAGTCTGAGCGAACCCGTGGGGGCTGTATGGTTCGTTCCACGACAGATGTGCTTTCGGAGGTCCATCGGTTTTCCGCGCCAAGGCCCCGCTTCGCGGCGGCAACCAGAGCACTTGGCGGCTGCGGTTGGATCGCCTGCGAACCGGCTGGAGGTTCTACGAGGCCACCACTCAGCAAAACAGTCGATAGATCTCCTCGCAGATCGCGGCTCTCAGCCGAAGGCGGAGCATATGCAAAACGCTCAACTGTAGAGGGACCGGGAGAAACATCGGCAGTGACGCGCGCAGGAGCCTGGCGTGTGCTGTCTTGGTCCATGAGTTCCGCTGCCGCTAACAGGAGCGCCCCCACGGAACCAAAACCTAACAAAAAATACTTCTTGCTCATTTCGATCATTCACCTCTCGCAACGAGTATACCCTTCGAGGCGCGCCTCGGCAAACGAGGTGCAAACCGAGTGGCATAACCAGGAGAGCTGTTCCGAATGGCTAGTTTATGGCCATTGACCGGTTGCGAGGCGAGATCCTGCGCCTCAAACCCGCCGAGGACGCCAAACCGTCAATATTTAGTAGGCTGCGGTAATGATGAACTCTACCTTCAGGTCGGGACTGGCAAGTTTGGCCTCGCCGCAGGCCCGGGCCGGGGCGTGGCCTTCGGGGACCCAGGCGTCCCAGACTGTGTTCATCTCGTTGAAATCGGCCATGTCGGCCAGCCACACGATGGCCTGAAGGATTCGATCCGGTCCGCTGCCTGCTTCAGCCAGCAGAGCCTCGACGCGGCGAAGGCATTCGCGGGTTTGGTCGGACACGCTGTCGCCGGGCCCGCCCACTTGGCCGCAGAGGTAGGCGACGCCATTGTGCTTGACGATCTTGCTCATGCGCGTGCCCACGTGCAGACGTTCGATCATGCTTCTTTTCCTTCGGTTCAGGTGGCGGAGTCCGCAAGTTGGGCCAGCTCGCCAAGGGTAACAGGTTTCAGGGGTGGACGAATGCGATAATAGCCGACCGCTTCGGGGCCTACGCCTTGCGCCTCGGCCAATATCTCGGCAACGGTAAGACCGCAATAGCGACCCTGGCAAGGGCCCATTCCGCAACGACCAAAGGCCTTGGTCTGATTGGGACCGAGGCACCCGAGACCGGCGTAGCCGCGAATATCTCCGGCGGTAACCTCTTCGCACCGGCAGACGATGGTTTCGTCGGGCGGGGAAAGCACTTCCGTCGGCGGGGCGTAAAGAGCGTCGAGCATGGGGCGTGCTGCGCGTTCGACGCTCAGTGCTTTTCTCAGAGGCCGGGCGCGGGCATCGCGGTCGCTCTCCGAAAGATGGCCGAGAGCGCGAAGCATCTCCAGGGCGGCGAGCTTGCCGGTGAGAGCGGCCGCACCGGCCCCCGCAATACCGCCACCGTCGCCGGCAATCATGATCGCCGGAGCCTCGGTGGAACCCCAGGAGTCGCACCGGGGACGCCAGCAGCGTTGGGCAGCATCCCAGTCATGGGGCAGACCCAGCGACCGGGTGATCTGGACATTGGGGACCACGCCCTGGTGGAGCAGCAGCGTCTCGCAGGCAATCTCATGCGTGCGCCCACCCGCCTCGAAGCGCAGGCCCGAGACCGCGCCATCGCCGAGTGCGCGCAACCCTTTAGCGGCCGTATGGCGGGGCACGCCGGCACCGCGGATCGTCGCCAGCATTTTGGTTCCCTTCAGAAGCGGCTTCCAGCCGCGCAGAGCCCGGGGCAAATGAGGGGACGCGCGGAGGAAGGCGTTCATGTCCTGGGTTTCCACCAAGGCCTTCGGCGGTGCGCCGGCGTCGATCAGCTGTTGCGCGATCAGATAGACCAGGGGGCCGGCACCGGCCAGCACCGCGTCCTTGGGGATCACACCTGCGGTTTTCAACAGAATCTGCGCCGCGCCGGCCGTCATTACCCCGGGCAAAGTCCATCCGGGGATGGGGATCGGCCGTTCCACCGCACCGGTGGCCACCAGTACCCGCGCGGCCATGGCCATTCGCGCCGCGCCATCGTTGGTCCATGCAACGCGGCCCTCGCGCTCGACCCGCCAGACCAC
>CAKZLS010000316.1 GCA_937127205.1 uncultured Rhodospirillales bacterium | reverse complement strand
ATCATCGAGGTGACGATCCATTACCGCCCCGACGGTATCCTGCTCCAGCTTCCGGGCGAGACCGAGCCGGTGAAGGCGGCGGGCGAGATCGACGCCGCCGGCGACCTGATCGCCGTCCTCGGCGGCGTGCGGATAAAGGCCACCGTGGTGCGTCACGCCATGGAGCTGACCATCATCTGCGGCGGAACGAGCCACCGGCTGGAATTGGACGATCCGGCCGCCCGCGCCGAATTGCAGGAACCCAGCGGCGGTTCCCTCAAGGCGCCCATGCCGGGCAAGGTGGCGGTGATAAAGGTCAAGGCCGGAGACGTTGTCAGCCGCGGCGCCACGCTGATGGTGCTGGAGGCCATGAAGATGGAGCACGCGGTGACCGCGCCCACCGACGGCACCATCGCCCGCGTTCATTATGACGTGGACGAGCAGGTGGAAGACGGGGCGGTGCTGGTGTCCTTCGAGGACGATGGAGATGGCGCGCTCAAGGATCAGTAGAAAACCGGTTCGGTTTGTACGCTGTTTCGTTTTATCGCCGATTCGAGCGCCCGCGCCTCGGCGTGGGAGGGGTCGATTTCCAGGACCTTTGTAGCCAAGGCGGATGCGCGCGCCAGGGAATCCTGCGGATTTTCGCCCCAGCCGTATTGCGCCTCGTTGAAGTACGACCATCCCAGCCCGGCCCAGGCGGTCAAGAACTCGGGATCAAGAGTGACCGTTCGTCTGAAATAATACTTGGCCTCGGTATTGTCGGCGGGGGTGAAACGCCGGTAGTGCTGCAGACCGATGACCGCCAGTCGGTAAGCCTCGGCGGTGCCGGCCTCGTTCCGCCAGGAGCCGGTTTCATCGTTTTGAGTGATTTGTGTCCACAGTCCGGCGGCGATCTTGTCGATCACCCCGTTGTCCGAAGAGAAGACGTCGTTCAGGGCGGTATCGTACCGCCCTCCCCAAACGTAGCGTCGAGCGTTCTGGTCGAACAATTGCGTTGTGATGCGGATGTGGTTGGGCGACCGCCGCACGGCGCCATGCAGCACGTACCGGGTGGGCACGCCCATGACCTTACGCTCCGCGCCTTGGGCGTCTGTCGTTCCTCCGCTTCCGATTTGACCGGAGACCGATACGGATAGATTGGAGAACTTAGCGAGCGCGGCCGAAATCCCGTCGGCAATGCTCTCCGCCAAGAGCGCCTGTTCGGGGTCGCCGGTGAGGTTTTGGAAGGGTAGCACCGTGATGGATGGCTTTGCCAGCAAGGACGTAGCGCTCTGTCCCGCCGCCGGCTCGAGGTCGGGCGCCTTGGGCCGCTGCGGAAGAATCAGACCGGTAGCGACGGCGATGATTGCGATGACCGCCAAGGCCATTAGTGCCCTTGGAAAAGGTCTTGCCGACAATGCCTTGCGGCTCAGTATCTTGCCCGCGTCCTCCGGTCGGAGCAGGACCTTATAGGCTCCGATCGGTTTGGCGATGTTCTTGACCTGCAGGTCTCCAAGGAACTCGAAACCCACGTTCGCAGGCCGCTGAAGTTCCGAGAAGTCGGCTTCGGATATGCAGATACCGCCGGCTTGCGCGCGGCCGGCCAAACGCGCGGCGATGTTCACGCCTTCGCCATAGATGTCGTCTGGGTCGACAATGACATTTCCGGTGTTGATGCCCACGCGGAAGCGGAGCCTGCGATCAACCGGAACATCTCGGTTGCGGTCCCGGATGGTTTGATGAACGCCCACCGCACAGCTAAGCGCCCGCGCCGCGTCGGGCATTTCGGCCAGGAGCGCGTCTCCGGCACAGTTGACGATGCGCCCTCCGCACTCGCGAATGAAGTCGGACCAGACATCGAAATAGGCTCTTAGGGTTCGATGTGTCCCCTCTTCGTCGCGCTCCGTGAGGCGGCTGTAACCGACAACGTCGGCAAACAGGATTGCGGCTCGCCTGCGCACCATATGATCCCCCACGCCTCAACAAAACAATTGTAACACTTTTTTGACGCGCTTTGAATCGCGATGAAAGAATGTCCGCCGACGCGGAGGTACCGGCGAAGCACTCATCCGACGGTTTTGGATCTTCGCAACCCGCTGGCGCCGCGATAGATTGTCGGAAGAGCGCCCGTATCACGGCAGACCGGCAACCGGGGGTAATTGCGCATGGCGGAAAATTGGATTGAAGCCTTTCCGGGACTGGCGGGGCTGGAGCAGCCGGCGAGGCTGATCCTCCAGAAAGCCGCCATGGTCGCCACCTTGCCGGCCGGTACCGTGCCGTTCCGTAACGGTGACTCGTGCGAGACCTTCCTGTTCGTTCTGTCCGGCACCGTTCGCGTGCACATGACGTCCGAAAACGGCCGAGAGATCGTGCTCTACCGGGTCGAGGACGGCCAGACGTGTATTCTCACCACCTGCTGCCTGATGTCCAACGAGGACTATCCGGCCGAGGCGGTGGCGGAGACCGACGTCAGCGCGGCGGTGTTGCCGGCGCCGGGGTTTCGCGAGCTGGTGGCGCGCTCCGCCGTATTTCGCGATTTCGTGTTCTCCACCTACGGCCGGCGGATTTTCGACCTCACGCTGCTGGTGGAGGAGGTGGCGTTCCAGAACATCGATCTCAGGCTCGCGCGGTTTCTGCTGGAGGCCATGGATGCCGACGGCCGGTTGGCCCTGACCCATCAGGAGGTGGCGGTGGAACTGGGTTCGGTGCGCGAGGTCATCAGCCGGCAGTTGAAGGAGTTCGAACGCCGGAGCTGGGTGGCTTTGCGGCGCGGCCAAATCGATATCCTGGATGCCGACGCGCTGCGCCATGTGGTCGCCGACGCCGCTGTGTGACCAAGTCACAGACTGTCTTGGCGCAATCTGCTTTTTTGTCCCGCAATCGAACGTTTGGATGAAACGGAAAGGGACTATCATGCAGAAGAACGAGGGAACCATCGATCGCGCGCTTCGGATTATCGCCGGCGTCGTCTTAATCGCCCTGGTGTTTGTCGGTCCGCAGACCCCGTGGGGCTGGATCGGCGTGATTCCGCTGGCGACCGGTCTGGTCGGGTGGTGCCCGGCGTACAGACTGCTGGGACTGCGCACCTGCTCTGTCGACAGTAAGGCCTGATTCACCCATTAAGCGGTCTTCGCAAGTGGGAGATGGGAGGCTATGCTGGGATCCAGTGCCGGCGCGAGGGAGCGCCGGTTCCATCCGGATCATGAGGTCATGCAGCTTCCCGCAAAGGTCAAACTCGTCGACGTGTCGCCGCGCGACGGGCTCCAGAACGAGCCTGGCACCGTCGCGACGAGCCTGAAGATCGAGTTGATCGACAGGCTGGCGGCGGCGGGGATCCAACTGATCGAGGCGGGGAGTTTTGTCTCGCCCAAGTGGGTGCCGCAAATGGCCGATACCGCCGAGGTCCTGGCCGGTGTGGATCGCGGGTACGGCGCCCGTTACGCGGTGCTGACCCCCAACATTAAAGGGTTCCAGGGAGCGGTGGACTCCGGCGCCGACGAGATCGCGGTGTTCGCCGCGGCCTCGGAGACCTTCTCCCAACGCAACCTCAACTGCTCCATCGATGAAAGCTTCAAGCGGTTCGCCGCTGTTTGCAAGGCCGCGAAGGTGAAAGGTGTTCCGGTGCGCGGCTACGTCTCATGCGTGCTCGGGTGCCCGTACGAGGGCGAGGTCCCGCCGGAGCAGGTGGCCGTCGTCGCCGAGCGGCTCCATGGGCTCGGCTGTTACGAAATTTCGCTCGGCGACACCATCGGCGTGGGGACGCCGGGCCGAGCCCGGGCCGTGGTGGAGACGGTTGCCGGTGTAGTGCCGGTGGCGCATCTTGCGGCGCATTTCCACGACACCTATGGGCAGGCGCTCGCCAACATCCTCGCGGTGCTGGAACGCGGGGTCGCGGTGGTCGACGCCTCGGCTGCCGGACTCGGCGGATGCCCGTATGCCAAGGGCGCGTCCGGCAATGTGGCCACCGAGGATGTGCTCTACATGCTTCATGGGCTCGGCATCGAAACCGGCGTCGACCTAGACGCGGTGGTGGCGGCGGGCCTGTTCATTTGCGGCGCGCTCGGGCGAAGTCCGGCATCCAAGGTGACCCAGGCGCTCGAGGGACGGATCAACGCATGACCCTTCATCTCATCAAGTTGGCCGTGGGCGCCGAGGACGTCGACGGTATGGCCAGGTATCAAGCGCTCCGGCTGAAACAGGCGCGTGACAACGGCTACCCCGAGATCCTTCGGCACGTAACCCGCAACACCCCCCGCCGGGCCGCGGAACTGCTTGAAGGCGGCTCGCTCTATTGGGTGATCAAAGGGTTCGTCCGGGTGCGTCAGCGGCTGGTCGGTTTCGAGGCGCTGACCGATAACGAGCATCCGCGCTGCGGTCTTGTCCTCGATCCGCACTTGGTGCCGACGGAATTGCGCGCCCATCGTCCTTTTCAGGGCTGGCGGTATCTGCGTGCGGAGGATGCGCCGCCGGACGCCAGGGATCGTTCGTCGGACACCGCCATACCGGAAGACATGGCTTCGGAACTCAGGGAACTCGGATTGTTGTAAATGGCAGGGGATGATTTTTTCGGGGTGTTTCCATACTTGGTTTCGCCCATCGACGGCAACGGCGATGTAAAAGCCGATGTTCTCGCGCGGCTGTGCGAGCATACGATTGCCGCCGGTGTCCATGGCCTGGCGCCGCTGGGCAGCACCGGCGAATTCGCTTATCTCTCGTGGGAGCAGAAAAAGCGGGTCGTCGAGGTGACATTGGAGGCGGCGGGCGGACGGGTGCCGGTCATCGCCGGCGTCGCCACCACCACCACGGTCGAGGCCCGCCATCAGGCGCGGGAATTCGAAAACATGGGCGTCGCCGGCGTAATCGCGACGCTGGACGCCTATTTCCCGATTTCCGAGAACGGCATTGTCGACCATTTCACGGCGGTCGCCGAGGCCATTTCCTGCCCGGTGGTGATGTACACCAACCCCAATTTCCAGCGCTCGGACCTCTCGGTGCCGGCAATTGCGCGGCTCGCCAACGTGCCCAACATCCGCTACCTCAAGGACGCCTCCACCAACACCGGACGGCTGCTGTCGATCATGGAGGCGGTGGACGGCAAGATCAAGGTCTTCGCCGCGTCCTCGCACATCCCGGCGACGGTGATGCTGATCGGCGGCGCCGGCTACATGGCCGGCCCGGCCTGCCTGATCCCGGCCGAAAGCGTGCGCCTGTACGAGCTGTGTAAGGCCGGACGGTGGGACGAGGCGATGACGCTGCAACGGAGACTCTGGAAGGTCAACCAGGTCTTCGCCAAGTACTCGCTCGCCGCCTGCGTCAAGGGCGGCTTGGAGCTGATGGGCTTCCCCGTCGGCGATCCCCTGGCGCCGCAAGCGCCGCTGGACGCCGCCGCCCGCGCGGAGGTGCGCGCGATTCTGGAGGGCTTGGGCGTTCTCTGAGGTCAAACCTTGTTCGTGGATGTGCATTCGGAAGGGAAGCCTGCCAGGCCCTACACCACGAATTGTGCCGGCTGAGGATGGACAGCCAGGAGCGGGACGCGGCCGGTTCGGCCGGCTTGGCCCCGCCCGCCGTGTGTGTCTTACTCGACCACGAGCGTGGGCTGCAACGCCACGGGCCGGGAGATGTTGTAGAAGTTCGGCGAGGTCGCCATGACCGCCTTGTGGATTTCGGCGAACTCTTCTTCGCTCGCGTCGCCCTGAATGCGGACCGTATAGCGCAAGCTTT
>CAKZLS010000315.1 GCA_937127205.1 uncultured Rhodospirillales bacterium | reverse complement strand
GCCGATGGCTTGAGGCGGTGTCTCGGTTGGATCCGTGACCTTGCCCCACTCGGCAGCGTGCGCTTGACCGAGAGAAAGCACAAGGGCAAATATGAAGACGGTCCCAAGGCGAACCGGAGAGATGTCTCGATCAGTGCGGTTCATGACTCATCCATACAGCCGAAAAGAGAGCTGCTCTTCATTATTTAACTTCATGGTAAGCCACGCCTTCAGGCTGGCGTCAAGAGGCGTCTTATCCGATTGCGATGCCGACTTCATTCCACGCGGCCCGTACCGCATGGCATTCGTCACTGCTTGATCCAAAAAGCCGGTCCGCGACCTCGAGCGTGAGTACAGCGAAGGGCCGGAACATAATGGATGAGGGGCGCTCCGGATCCCGCAAGGTTTCATACCATATTCGACCGGCCCGCTCCCACGCGTGTCCGCCAAGCTCTCTCGCCAGCAAATAGAAGGCGCGGTTGGGAATGCCGGAATTGATGTGAACCCCACCGTTGTCGGAGAAGGTGGTCACGTAGTGATCCATGTGGGCAGGCTGAGGATCCTTGCCGACGACGAAATCGTCATAGGCCGTGCCTGGGGCCGCCATGGAGCGGATCGCGGCGCCGTTCACCGTGTCCGTGAACAAGCCGGCGCCGATTAACCAGTCCGCCTCGTGGGCCGGCTGGTTGTATGCGCGCTGTTTGATCAGGGAGCCGAACACGTCGCATACGGATTCGTTCAAGGCGCCCGGCTGGCCGAAGTAGTCGAGGCCACCCTCGTTTTCGATTACGCCGTGGGTCATCTCATGGCCGATCGCTTCCAGCGCGACTGTGAACCGGTTAAACAGTTCGCCGTCGCCGTCGCCGAAAACCATACGCTGGCCATTCCAAAACGCGTCGGTATACCCAAGCCCGAAGTGAACCGTCGCCTCCATCAGCATACCGTTATCATCGATGGAATCCCGATCGTAGGCCTCCCAGAACAGATGATCGGTGACGCCGAGACCGATGT
Source organism: uncultured Rhodospirillales bacterium (assembly GCA_937127205.1). Classification (GTDB taxonomy): domain Bacteria; phylum Pseudomonadota; class Alphaproteobacteria; order Rhodospirillales; family Defluviicoccaceae; genus CAKZLS01. The sequence goes on along the minus strand of CAKZLS010000315.1, from coordinate 578 downwards.
AGGCTTCTTCGACGGCAGGATCCTGGGTCGGCGGTGCGCCCTCGGTGCGGGCAATGTGAATGCCCATGGATTCGGTGTTGGCCGCGTCGTGAATGATGCGGGGGCACACTTCCGGCGACGTCACCCGATAGCGGCGCTTCCGAGAAGTCGCCGCCTTGACCTGCGCCGCCGAACGGAGCGCGCGGAGGGTTTGATCGGAGGTCAGCGTGCGAAGAGAGTTCGACCGCTGTTTCGGTGTTCCACGCCTCGCTATGGCAGTAAGAATGTGCGGCGGCAAAATACCGCGCCGCGGATCAATCGGTCGAACGTTCTGGATCATGGAAAGCGACTCTCTTGGGCGAAAATGATGCGGAAAGAAATATAGGAAAAATGCAACACGCGGGTTGCAGCAACACACACAAACAAACAAAACAAGAACATACTCTTCGGGTAGCATTTGTCAAGGAAAATAGTCTTAGAACGGGCGGGCCCGAATTCATACGGAGATTTCGACCAAATTTAGTTTTATATTAGCTTATTTTAATATAACGTTGTGTGTTCGAGAGTTGATTGCTTAACGAGGAATCCTTCCCATGCAC
>CAKZLS010000314.1 GCA_937127205.1 uncultured Rhodospirillales bacterium | reverse complement strand
GGGCCTACGGCGAGGAGCGGGCGTCGCGCCGAATCGCCCGCGCCATCGTCCGCGCCCGCGACGGCGCACCGATCACCCGCACGGCGCAATTGGCGAACATCGTCCACCGGGTGTTGCCGCGCGCTCGCGACGGCATCGATCCGGCGACCCGCACCTTTCAGGCGCTCCGCATTCACGTCAATGACGAGCTGGGCGAACTGGATCGCGGTCTCCGCGCCGCCGAACATCTTCTCCATCCGGGCGGCCGGCTGTGCGTGGTTGCCTTCCATTCGCTCGAGGACCGCAAGGTCAAAACCTTTCTCCGCTCCCGCGGCGGCGCCCAGCCGCGTCCGTCACGGCATGTTCCCGACATCGATGCAAGCGACATGCCCGCGCCCAGTTTCCGCCTGTTGCATCGCCGCGCCATCCGCCCCTCGGCGGCTGAAGTTTCTGCCAATCCCCGATCCCGTTCCGCACGGCTGCGCGCCGCCGAACGGACCGCGGCGCCGCCGTTGCCGGAACCGGCGAACGCGAGAACAAGAGCAAAAAGGAGGGCGGCATGACCGACTGGTCGACGGTGTGGAAACAAACGACGGTGCTATTCATGGTGCTGGCCGGCGGCTTGGCTCTGGTGTTGTTCACCGTCAAGTACAAGGTGCAGGACCTCGAGGATGAGTTGTCCAGTTTGAATCGCGAGATCGCGCGAGAGCATCGCGCCGTTCACGTTCTGCGGGCTGAGTTCAGTCATCTGATCGAGGCAAACCGCTTGCGGCGATTGGCGAGCGAACACCTCCATATGGAGCCGATCCAGCCCGATCAATTGAGCACCTTCGCCTCGTTGCTCGAAGATGCGCAACCGGACGATGACGACGAACCCGATTCGTCGGCGGAGCATTACGCCACTGGCGCCGCGTTGCGCGCAACCTCGCCCGTATCATCACCCGTTCCATCTAAGGAGAGCCGGCCATGACCGAACCGCGGCAAAATGGTTTGCGGGATACGGATCAGCGCCCGATCCGTCTTGAGGGAACCCGGTCGCGGGCCCTGGACGTCGCCCGCAATCGTCTTCTCATGGCCGGGGCGGTGTTTGGGCTGGCCTTTTTTATTGTTGCCGTCCGGGTTATCGACCTTACCGCCTTCGCTCAGGTGCCGCGGGCGGGTTTGGTGAACGACGCGCCGCGGCCCGTGGTCGCGCGCGGCGATATTCGCGACCGTAATGGCGTGCTGCTGGCCACCAGCCTGCCCACCGCGTCGGTCTTCGCCGATCCCCGCGAGATCATCGACCCGGAAGGCGCCGCCGACAAGCTTGTGGCGGTATTTCCGGAACTCAACCGCGATCGCCTGGCCGCTAAGCTGGCGGAGGATAGGCGGTTTGTCTGGATCCGGCGAAATCTCGTCCCCGACGAGCAGCACGCCGTCAATCTGTTGGGGATACCGGGTGTGGGTTTCGTGGGCGAAGAGCGCCGGGTGTATCCGCAAGGGAACGTTGCCGCCCACGTGCTCGGCTTGACCAATGTCGACGGGCAAGGGGTCGCCGGCGTGGAGCAGTCCTTCAACAATCGTCTTGGCGATGGCGATGGCGTGCGTCTGTCCATCGACCTGCGGATCCAGAATGCCATGCGCGAAGAGTTGCAGGCAGCGGTTCGGGAGTTCCGCGCGATCGGGGCGGCCGGCCTGGTCCTCGACACCCGTACCGGGGAGCTGCTGGCCACGGTCTCTCTGCCCGACTTCGATCCGAACGCGCCGGGCGCCAACGAAGACGTTCGCCGCTTCAACCGGGTGACCACCGGGGTCTACGAGATGGGATCCACGTTCAAGCTGTTCACCATCGCCATGGGGCTGGATACCGGCACGACGTCGCTGAGGGGCGGCTACGACGCCAGCAAGCCGTTGAAAGTGGCCCGCCACAGGATCTCCGATTACCACGCCAAGAACCGCTGGCTCTCGGTTCCCGAGATCCTGGTGTATTCGTCGAATATCGGCGCCGCGCAGATGGCCATGCAGGTGGGCGGTGAGCGGCAGCGGGACTATCTCGGGCGATTGGGATTGTTGAGCCGGGCATCCATCGAGCTGCCGGAAGTGGGCGCGCCATTGCGGCCGTCGCCGTGGCGGGACATCAACACCATGACGGTCAGCTTCGGCCACGGCATCGCCGTCAGCCCCTTGCAGTTGACCCAGGCGGTGGCCGCCGTGGTCAACGGCGGCATCCTCCGGCCCACCACCATTCTCTCCCTGGACGGTGCGCCGCCGCCGGCCGGTGAACGCGTATTTTCCGCCTCCACATCGCGTCAGATGCGGGCGCTGATGCGCCTTGTCGTGCGGTACGGGACAGGCCGCAACGCCGAGGTCGCCGGCTACAAGGTCGGCGGCAAAACCGGCACCGCCGAAAAATTGATCGCCGGCCGCTATCGCCGCGACAAACGCATCTCCTCGTTCGTCGGGGCGTTTCCAATAGACGCCCCGCGCTACGTGGTGCTGGCGGTGATCGACGAGCCGAAGGGCAACAAGCGGACCTACAACTATGCCACCGGTGGCTGGGTCGCGGCACCGGTGGTGGGCGCGGTGGTCCGCCGCATGGCGCCGATGCTGGGCATCGCGCCGGTCATGGATGACGAATCAGAGCCGGTGCAATATCGCACAAAAAAGGCACGCGAGGCGGCATTGCGCGTCGCTATCGGCAAGACCATCGCGCGCATCCGGGGATCCCAGCTTGCGTCTAACTGACTTATTGGAAGGAGACTCTCTCGACGTGACCGTTGCCTCGGACCCCGCACAAATAGAGATCGCCGGACTGACCGCCGATTCGCGGCAGGTCGAGCCCGGCTTCCTGTTCGCGGCCATACCCGGAAACCGAGCCGACGGGCGCGATTTCATCGGAGGCGCAGTCGAGCGGGGTGCGGTTGCCATCCTTGCCCCACCCGGCACCGGTGCTCTCGGATCCGTCGCCGGTCTGGACCGGCAGCGGGTCGCCCTCATCGTCGACGAGAACCCGCGCCGCCGCTTTGCCCTCATGGCGGCGCGCTTCTTTTCGGAACAACCCTCCACCGTCGCGGCGGTGACCGGGACCAACGGCAAGACGTCGGTGGTCTGGTTCCTGCGCCAAATCTGGGCGGGGCTCGGCCACGAGGCGGCGAGCCTCGGGACCCTCGGTCTGCACGCTCCCGACGTCGAAATGCACGGCCGCCTGACCACGCCCGATCCGGTTCAACTCCACCGCACGCTGGCTCGCCTCAAGCTGGCGGGCGTGAACCATCTGGCCATGGAGGCATCGAGTCACGGTCTGGCACAATATCGTCTGGACGGCGTCCGCGTCGGCGCCGCTGCGTTCACCAACCTGTCTCGCGATCATCTCGACTATCATGGCTCGGCCGATGCCTATCTCGCGGCCAAGTCCCGGCTGTTTTCCGATGTGATCGTCGAAGGCGGAACCGCCGTGCTCAACGCTGACGCCGCCGATGCCGCCAACATGGAGTCTATCGCCCGGCGTCGAAATCTGCCGGTTCTCTCATTCGGAACCAAAGGGCGGGATATTCGCCTCGATCGGATCGAGACCCTGGAAGACGCCCAGCGGTTGACGGTAACCATCGACGGCGAAACCACCCCGGTCTTGTTGCCGCTGGCGGGGAACTTCCAGGCTTGGAACGCCCTGTGTGCTCTGGGGCTGGCCATTGCGACCGGCGCCGAACCCGAGGCCGCCTTGGCCGCGCTCGAGACCCTGCAGGGCGTGCCTGGCCGGCTGGAACACGTGGCGCGGATGAACTCCGGCGCCCGTGTCTATGTGGATTACGCCCATACGCCCGATGCGTTGGCGTCGGTGCTCCGCGCGCTACGCCCGCAGACGCAGGGCAAGTTGGTGGTGGTGTTCGGCTGCGGCGGCGACCGCGATCCGGGCAAGCGGCCCGAGATGGGGCGCATCGCCGCTCGGTTGGCGGACACGGTCGTCGTTACCGACGACAATCCCCGCGGCGAACAACCGTCGGACATTCGCCGTCAGATCGTCGCGGCCTGTCCCGAAGCCACGGAGATCGGCGATCGCGCCGAAGCCATCGCCCATGCGCTATCGGGCCTCTCAGGCGGCGACGTGCTGGTGATCGCCGGAAAGGGTCATGAAACCGGCCAAACCATCGGCGACCGCGTGCTGCCCTTCGACGATGCCGAGGTCGCCCGAACGGCCGCCGAGGAGGTGGACCGATGAGCCCGGCGTCGACCCTGTGGACCGCCACTGCGGCGGCGAAAGCCACGGGTGGCGTGCATCATGGCGCATGGAGCGTCAGCGGCATCTCCATCGACACCCGGACATTGCACCCCGGTGACTTGTTCGTCGCGCTGTCGGGACCGAGCTTCGATGGCCACGACTTCGCGGCCGAGGCCTTGGATAACGGCGCTTCGGCAATCATGGTATCTCGGGTCCCGACGGCGCTCGACGCCGATGTCCCGATGCTTTTGGTCTCCGACACCTTGCGCGCGCTCGAGGATCTGGGCCGGGCGGCGCGGGCGCGGAGCAGCGCCCGGATCATCGGTGTGACCGGCAGTGTGGGCAAGACCAGCGTCAAGGAGGCGCTGAAGCTGGTGTTGGGCGCGCAGGCTCCCACCACCGCCAATGACGGCAGCTTGAACAATCACTGGGGCCTGCCTCTGAGCCTCGCGCGCATGCCCGAGTCGGCCCGGTACGGCGTGTTCGAGATGGGCATGAACCATCCGGGTGAGATCGAGCCGCTGTCGCGCATGGCCCGGCCCGACGTGGCGGTGGTCACGGCGGTGGAAGCGGTGCACAAGGCGCACTTCGACAGCGTGGAAGGCATCGCCGACGCCAAGGCCGAAATCTTCACCGGCGTCGTGGACGGCGGGATCGCGGTGCTCAACCGCGACAATCACCAGTTCGACCGGTTGGCTCGCGCCACCAAAGAAAGCGGTGTCGGCAGAATCATCGATTTCGGCCGCCATGAAGATGCCGTAGTCCGGTTGATCGGCGCAGACACCACGGCCACGGGATCGGTCGTGCGGGCGTTGGTGGATGGTGACGAGCAGGACTATCGGTTGAACGTTCCCGGCGACCATTGGGTGATCAACAGCCTCTGCGTGCTCGCCGCCGTCGTCGCGGTGGACGGCGATATCTCCTTGGCGGCTCAGTCTCTCGCCGAAGTTATCGCGCCCAAGGGCCGCGGCCGGCGGAGCGACATCGATTTGAGAGACGGCGGCACGTTCGGTCTGATCGACGACAGCTATAATGCCAGCCCGGTTTCCATGGCCGCCTCGTTCGCGGTTCTCGGCGGCGCCCGGATCGGGCCGGGCGGCCGGCGGATCGCCGTCTTGGGCGACATGCTGGAGCTCGGCGACGAGTCTGCGCTGCTCCATGCCGCCCTGCTCCAGCCGCTGCGGCGGAACGGCATCGATCTGGTATTCACCGCCGGTCCGGCCATGTCCCATCTGTTCGACGCTTTGCCCGCGGACATGCGCGGCGGGCATGCTGATGACTCCAAGGCTTTGACGCCCCAGGTGACGGCGGCCGTGCGGGCCGGCGACGTGGTTACGGTGAAGGGCTCGGCGGGCAGCCGCATGGGCGTGGTGGTCCAGGCCTTGCACGCCCTCGACGTCAACCAAGGCGGCGCGCCGGGCGCCGGAAGCGGGGATTAGGGCGCAGCCATGTTATTCAATCTCCTCTATCCCCTGGCCGATCAGTTCGCGTTCTTCAACATCTTTCGCTACCTGACGTTCCGCACCGGCGGCGCGGTGATCACCGCGCTTGTGGTGAGCTTCGTGATCGGGCCGCCGCTGATCCGGTTGTTGAGAAAGCGCCAGGCCGAGGGACAGCCCATCCGCGACGACGGTCCGGAGAGCCATCTCCTGACCAAGCGCGGCACCCCCACCATGGGCGGGTTCCTGATTTTGGCGGCGCTGATCGTCTCGACCTTGTTGTGGGCCGATCTCAGCAACGGTTTCATCTGGGTGGCGCTGCTGGTTACCGTCAGCTACGGCGCCATCGGCTTCCTCGACGATTTTCGCAAGGTCGTCTATCGCGACAGCAAGGGCATTCCGGGGAAAGCGAAACTGTTGCTGCAGGTGGCCATCGCGCTCAGCGCCGCGCTGTGGATCAACGAGCTGACGCCCCCGGAACTGCGGTACATGATGGCCGTCCCGTTCTTCAAGGATGTGCTGATCAATCTCGGCGTCGCCTATACGCTGATGGGAATTCTGGTGATCGTGGGCGCGTCGAACGCGGTCAATCTCACCGACGGTCTGGACGGCCTTGCCATCGTTCCGGTGATGATCGCGACGGGGGTGTTCGCCCTGATCGCCTATCTGGCCGGCAACAAGATCTTTTCCAATTATCTGCAGATTCACTACATACCGGGCGCCGGCGAACTGGCGGTGTTCTGCGGTGCCCTGGTCGGTGCCGGGTTGGGTTTCTTGTGGTTCAACGCGCCACCCGCGCGGGTGTTCATGGGCGACACCGGTTCGCTATCGCTCGGTGGCGCGCTCGGCGCCATGAGCGTCATCACCAAGCACGAACTGGTTCTCGCCATCGTCGGCGGTTTGTTCGTGCTCGAGACCGTATCGGTCATCGTTCAGGTAGTTTCGTTCAAGCTGACCGGCCGGCGCGTATTCCGCATGGCACCGCTTCATCATCACTTCGAGAAAAAGGGTTGGGCCGAGCCGACCATCGTGATCCGATTTTGGATAATAGCATCCATCCTGGCTTTAGCCGGGCTGTCCACGTTGAAGCTGCGGTGAGGAGGCGATGATCCAATTGTCCTTCCTCGCCGATCAGACCGTTGCCGTTCTCGGGCTTGGCCTGACCGGCATGGCCGCCGCCCGCGCGCTGGCGGTAAGCGGCGCCACGGTTTGGGCCTGGGACGATAACCCGGACAACCGCGATGCCGCCGTCGAGGCCGATATTTCGCTCGTGGATCTTCACCAGCGCGATTTAGGGCAAGCGGCGGCGCTGGTGACTAGTCCCGGCATTCCGCTCACCCACCCGGAGCCGCATCCGGTGGTTCGGCGCGCGCGCGCCGCCTACTGCCCGGTAATCGGCGATGGCGAACTGCTCTACCGGGCGCAGCCGGACGCCACCTACGTGGGCATTACCGGCACCAACGGTAAGTCCACCACCACGGCACTGATCGGGCACATCCTCGGCGCGGCCGGGCGTGCCTGCGAGGTTGGCGGCAATCTTGGAACACCCATGCTGGCACTCGAGCCGCTTGGCACCGAAGGTGCGTATGTACTGGAGCTTTCGTCCTTTCAGCTGGAATTGAACCCCTCCATGGTTCTCGAGGTGGCGGTTCTGCTGAACATTTCCGCCGATCACTTGGACCGTCACGGTGATATGGACGGTTACGTCGCGGCCAAGCGGTTGATCTTTCGCGGCCAGCGGTCGGATTACACCGCGGTAGTCGGCATCGATGACGATTACACCCGCGACATCTTCGCCGGTTTCGCCGCAGGCGAGGGCCCCCGGGTCGTTCCCATCTCCGGACACTCGCCAGTGCGGGGCGGCGTTTTTGCCGAGGGCCGTAAGCTCTATGACCATCTGGCCAACGGCGGCCGCGAGCTGGTATTCGACCTCGACGAGGCCCAGGCGCTGCCGGGCGAGCACAACGCCCAGAATGCCGCCGCCGCCTATGCCACCGCGCGGGCGGTGGGCGTCGACCGTCAGACGGCATGCGACGCGCTTCGGAGCTTTCCGGGGCTGGCCCACCGCCAGGAGGTGGTCAGGGTCGTGCATGCGATCGCCTACGTGAACGACAGCAAGGCCACCAACGCGGAAGCCGCCGCCCGGGCGCTGGCTTGCTACGACAACATTTACTGGATCGCCGGCGGACGGCCGAAACCGGGCGGTCTGGAAACGCTCGCACCGTTGCTCGATCGCGTGCGTCACGCCTTCCTGATCGGCGAGGCCACGGACCGGTTTGCCGACGCGCTCGACGGCCGGGTGCGGGTCAGCCGGTGCGGCACCCTCGACGCCGCGGTGGATGCCGCGGGCGACATGGCGGAACGTGATGGCCTGCCGGGTGCCGTGGTGCTGCTGTCGCCGGCGTGCGCGTCGTTCGACCAGTACAAGAATTTCGAGGTTCGCGGCGACGCGTTCCGGACATTGGTGGAGGCGCGGCACTGATGGCATTTCCCCGCACCGATACGAGCCTGATCAGCCGCTGGTGGTGGACCGTGGACCGCTGGACGCTGGCCGCGGTCCTGATGATCGCCGGCATCGGCATCGTGCTGACCATGGCGGCATCGCCGGCGGTTGCCGAGCGTATCGGTCTCGACACCTTCTACTTTGCCCGGAGACAGTCCGTGTATGTTCCTCTCGCGCTGGCGGTGATGTTCGTGACGTCCTTGCTGTCGCCGAAGGGCGTCAGGCGTTGCTGCGTGATCGGTTGCGCTATCGCTCTGGCGCTGACCATCGCTACCTTGTTCGTCGGTCCCGAGGTCAAGGGCGCCACGCGTTGGATCCGGATCGGCGGCCTGTCGCTCCAGCCGTCCGAGTTTCTCAAGCCCACATTCGCGGTGGTCTCCGCCTGGTTCATCTGCGCCAGCCGGCAGGAACAGGGTTTCCCAGGCTATTTCATCGCCACCGGGCTGCTCATGCTGTGTGCCGCCGCGCTGTTGAGCCAGCCGGATGTGGGCACCACCATCCTCATCGCGGGAACCTGGGCGGTACAGATCTTCCTCGCCGGATTGCCGATGATCCTGGTCGTTCTGGTGGTGCTGATGTTCTTCGGCGGCGCGCTTGGCGCGTACTTCTCGTTCGCTCATGTCCGCGCCCGGGTCGATCATTTCCTCGACCCGGCGGTGGGCGAGGGCTATCAGATAGGGCGGGCGCTGGAAGCATTCAGGAGCGGCGGGCTGTTCGGCCGCGGTCCCGGCGAGGGACGGGTCAAGGAGCAGTTGCCCGACGCGCACGCCGATTTCATCTTCGCCGTCGCCGGAGAGGAATTCGGCCTCGTCGTCTGTTTGATCCTGGTGGGGCTGTTCGCGTTCGTGGTGCTCCACGGTTTCGGCCGCGCGCTCAAGGACAACAATCTATTTGTGGTGTTGGCCGCCACCAGCCTGCTTGCTCAATTCGGTATGCAGGCGCTGTTCAACATGGCGTCGACCACCCATCTTATTCCGCCCAAGGGCACGACTCTTCCGTTCATTTCATATGGCGGGTCCGCCACCATCGCGCTGGCCTGGACGATGGGCATGGTGCTTGCCCTCACCCGCCAACGCCCGGACAGTGGGGGGGAGCGATGAGCGGCCCTCCGAAAATCCGGGTCGTGTTGGCCGCCGGCGGTACCGGCGGGCATGTGTTTCCGGCTGAAGCCCTGGCCGCGGAAATGCTCCGGCGCGGCGTTCACTTGATGCTGTTCACCGACCGGCGCGGCGGCGCGTACGGCGGTGTGCTGGGCGAAGTGGAGATGCGCTTCGTCCGATGCGGGGGCCTGGCCGGCCGTAATATCGTGGCGCGTCTCCGGGGCGGCGCCGAGCTCGCGCTCGGGTTCTTTCAGGCACGCTCGCTTTTGAAACAGACCGCGCCTAGTGCCGTTGTCGGTTTCGGCGGGTACCCGTCCGTTCCCACCGTTCTCGCGGCCGCCATGACCGGCTATCCAACCCTGATCCACGAGCAGAACGCCATCCTTGGCCGCGCCAACAGGCTGCTTGCCGCCAGGGTCGCCAAGGTTGCGACGGTGTTCGACCAAGTGGGCGGTTTGCCGGCGGGTGGCGCCGGAAAGGTTTTGCGCACCGGTATGCCCGTCAGGCCGGCCTTTTCCGCAATGCGTGGCCAAGCCTATTCGCTCGTGGACGGAAACGGGCCGCTCCGTCTCCTCATTCTCGGCGGCAGCCAGGGGGCCCGGGTGTTCAGCGACGTGATTCCGGCGGCGGTGGAACGGTTGGCCAAGGAGCTGCGCGATCGCCTGGTAATCAGCCAGCAATGCCGCCCCGAGGACCTGGACCGCGTGCGGGCCGCTTATGAGCGCATGGGCGCTACGGCGGAACTCAATTCCTTCTTTGACGACGTGCCAGAGCGTCTCGCGGCGGCGCACCTGGTCATCGCCCGTTCCGGGGCTTCCACGGTGGGCGAGTTGACCACCGTCGGCCGTCCCGCCCTGCTGGTTCCGTATCCGCACGCGATCGACGATCACCAGACGGCGAATGCCCGCGCGCTCGACGCCGCCGGTGCTGCTTGGCTGGTGCCGCAAGGGACGTTTGATGCCGACACCCTGGCCGGACGGCTCGAAAGCCTGCTGGCGGACCCCGCTGCCTTGAAAACGGCTGCGGACAAGGCCCACGCGGCCGGCGCGGCGGATGCCGCCGAACGGTTGGCGGATGCGGTGCTGGCGCTGGCCGAGCCCAACGGCGCCAACGACAATTCGCAAAAAGGGAGGCAGGCGGCATGAGCATGAAGGCGCTTCCTCTCGGCGTGGGCACCATCCATTTCGTCGGCATCGGCGGTATCGGCATGAGCGGCATCGCCGAACTGCTGCACAACTTGGGTTACGCGGTTCAGGGCAGCGACCGGGGCGAAAACCACAACACCCGGCGTCTCGGCGCCATGGGTGTACCGGTGGCCATCGGTCACGAAGAAGCGAACTTGGGCGATGCGCAAGTTCTGGTGGTCTCCTCAGCGGTCAAATCCGACAACCCGGAAATCGTCGCGGCGCGCAAGCGCTTGGTGCCGGTGGTCCGCCGCGCCGAGATGCTGGCCGAGCTGATGCGGTTGAAGTGGTCCATTGCCGTTGGCGGCACCCACGGCAAGACCACCACCACGTCGTTGGTGGCGGCAGTTCTCGATGCCGCCGACATGGACCCGACCGTGGTCAACGGCGGCATCATCAATGCCTGGGGATCCAACGCCCGGCTCGGCAGCGGCGAATGGGTGGTGGCCGAAGCCGACGAGTCGGACGGGACCTTCGTAAGGCTGCCGGCCACCATCGCCGTGGTCACCAACATCGATCCCGAACACCTGGATCACTACGGCAGTTTCGATGCGCTCCGCGAGGCGTTCGTGTTGTTCGTCACCAATATTCCATTCTACGGGGTCGCGGCGCTGTGCATCGATCACCCCGAGGTGCAGGCGATGATCCCCAAGGTGCTCGACCGGCGGGTGGTCACTTACGGCTTCAGTCCGCAGGCCGATGTCCGCGGGGTCGACCTGGAATTCGCGGCCGACGGGGTGCGCTTCGACGCGGTGATCATCGATCGTGCCACCGGCCAGTCCCGTACCGTCGACCGCCTTCATCTTCCCATGTACGGCCGGCACAATGTGCAGAATGCGCTTGCCGCCATCGCCATCGCCAATGAGATGGACATCGACGACGCGGTGCTGCGCCAAGCGCTCGCCGGGTTCGAGGGCGTCAACCGCCGGTTCACCCGCACCGGCGAAGTCGGCGGCGTCACCATCATCGACGACTACGCCCACCACCCGGTGGAGATCGGAGCGGTGCTGGGTGCCGCGCGGACGGCCGGATCCGGTCAGATCATCGCCGTGGTCCAGCCCCATCGCTACAGCCGGTTGCGTGACCTGTTCGAAGAGTTCTGCGCCTGCTTCAACGACGCCGACGCGGTCTTGGTGGCTGAGGTCTATCCCGCCGGCGAGGCGCCCATCGAAGGGATCGACCGCGAGGCATTGGTGGATGGTCTGCGGGCGCATGGTCATCGCCAGGTCATCGCATTGCCCACGCCTGAGCACCTTGCCGGGTTGGTTCATGACTTGGCCCGGCCCGGCGATTTCGTGGTGTGCCTGGGCGCTGGAAGTATCACTCAGTGGGCGCACGCGCTGCCGGACGCGTTGCGGCAGTTCCGCCAGGTTGCCGCGGGAGGTGAGGCATGATGCCGGCGGAGAAACGCATTCCGACCTTGGTCGACCGGTTGCCGGTGGTTCGCGGCCGGTATTCGGAGAACGCACCGCTCGGGCGGCTCACCTGGTTCCGGGTCGGCGGCCCGGCCGAGGTCCTGTTCCGTC